>NZ_JBEYYT010000002.1:0-105577 GCF_040645715.1 Spirillospora sp. NPDC046719
CTCGCCGCGGCCGTCTGGCGGCTGCTGCCCGAGCCCGGGCGCGGCGCGCAGGGCCCCGCCCGCTCCAGCGCGCGCGCCGGCGGCGAGGCCGCCCAGCAGGCGGTGGAGGAATCGGACGTGCGGCCCCGCCCGGAGAACGTGCTGACCACCGACCCGTCCCGGATGACGCTGCTCCAGGCCGCCGGGCACGTCCTGCGCATCCGCACCAACGCGCTCATCATCGTCGCGTCCGCCATCGGCTACTTCTTCTTCGCCGGGCTGCGCACCTTCGCGATCGTCTTCGTCCAGCACCGGTACGGGATCGGGCGCGCCGGGCTGAGCCTGCTCGTCCCCGTCATCGGCCTCGGCGCGCTCGCGGGCGTCCTCACCGCCGGCCGCCTCGCCGACCGCCTCGTCCGGCAGGGCCGGATCGCCGCCCGCGTGGTGGTGCCGAGCGTCGCCTACACCGCGTCCGCGCTGCTGTTCCTGCCCGGTCTGCTGACCACCTCGGCCTGGGCGGCGATGCCGCTGTTCTTCCTCGCCGCCGCCGCGCTCGCCGGCGCGAACCCGCCGCTGGACGCCGTCCGCCTCGACGTCGTCCACTTCGGGCTGTGGGGCCGCGCCGAGAGCATCCGGACGATCCTGCGGATGGCCGGCGAGGCGGTCGCGCCCGTCCTGTTCGGCTGGCTGTCCGGGGTGTTCGCCCCCGGCGACCACTCCGGCACCGGCCTGGACCGGGTGTTCCTGCTCGCGCTGATCCCGCTCCTGGTCAACGGCCTGATCCTGCTGCGGGCGCGGCGCAGCTACCCGGCGGACGTCGCGTCCGCCATGGAGTCCGAACGGCGTTTCACCGCCGCGTGACCCCGGACCGGCGCGTGCCCCGGACCGGCGCGCGACCTCAGAACACCAGGCGCCGGGACACCAGCCCGTGCCCGACCTTCTCTCCGTGCCACAGGTCGAACCGGCACCCGGCCTTGAACGCGTCGGGCCCGGCCGTCTCCGTCACCAGCGTCATCGTCACGATGTGGTCGATGTCGCCCGGCCGCAGCGGCTCCCCGTCGTCGGTCGTCATGACGACCTTGTGGAACGCGTTCGGCTTGTGCTCCGCGCCCTTCTCGCGCAGGGTGAACGGGCAGCCCTCGGCGGGGAGGTCGGTCCCGATCGCCTGCTCGTCCAGCGAGACCAGCGCCTTGAACGTCGCCAGCTTCATCTCCGTCACTCCTCCCACCCGGCGGCCTCGTCCTTCCCTTCCATGCTTCCACCGAACGCCCGTCCCATCCCGTGAGACCATGATCGCCATGCCCGGACCGGACGTTTCACCCCAAACCTTCCTTCGTACCCTGCGTCCGGGCGACCTTTGCGGCGGAGTCGTCGCGGACGACGGCCGCCAGGGCGTTTCGGTGGTCCTGGACGGGTTCCCGGCGCGGCCCTTGGGCGTGATCGGATCGCTCGACCGGTCCTGGCGCGACCGGCGCGCGCCCATCGAGCCGGGGCGGCGGATCACCGCCGTGGTCCTCTCCGTGGACCTGGACCGCGACAGGGCCTGGCTCTCCCTCGCCGCGACCGAGCATCCGGAGCTGTGGACGTTCCTGGCAGGGCTGCGGGCCGGGGAGCCGCTGTCGGGCACGGTGGCGGCGATCGAGCGCTTCGGGGTCTTCGTCGACCTGGACGACGGCCCGCGCCACCCCGTCCACCCGGGCGTCGGCTTCATCACGGTGCCCGAACTGTCGTGGTCCTCGCTGGACGCGCCGTCGGACGCCGTGCGGGTGGGCCAGCGGATCACGTGCGAGTTCCTCCAGTTCGACACCGCGAACGGCGAGGCCCGGCTGTCGCTGCGCGCGACGCGGCCCGACCCGTTCCGGGCGTTCGCCCGCGGCCACCGGGCCGGGGACGTGCTGGACGGCACCGTGACCAAGGTCGTTCCGTTCGGGGTGTTCGTGCGCGTCGCGGACGGCGTCGAGGGCCTGCTCCGCGACGTGACGGGCGAGGACGTCCAGGTGGGCGAACCGATCGGCGTCGTCGTCGGGGAGATCGACGTCGAGCGGCGCCGGGTGGCATTCTCGGACCAGGCTTGAGGAGGACGCTCATGACGCTGGTGCGGGCCGCGCGCGCGGACGATCTGGAGGGCGTGGCGGCGATAGCGGCGCATTACGTGCTGAACAGCGTGGCGACGTTCGCGGAGACGCCGCAGACGGTCGCGGAGTGGCGGGAGCGGCTCGACGACCTGGAAGGGCGCGGCCTGCCGTTCCTCGTCGCCGAGGTGGACGGCGAGGTGGCCGGGTACGCGTACGCGGGGCCGTGGCGGCCGAAGCCGGCGTACCGGTACACCGTCGAGGACACGATCTACCTCGACCCGCGGCATCTCGGCAAGGGCCTCGGCATGGCGCTGCTCGGCGAGCTCGTGGAGCGGGCGGCCAAGGCGGGGATGCGGCAGATGATCGCGGTGATCGCCGACGCCGCCGGCGACGGGTCGGTGGCGCTGCACCGGCGCTTCGGGTTCGTCGAGGCGGGACGGCTGAGCGACGTCGGGCACAAGCAGGGCCGGTGGATCAGCACGATCCTGATGCAGCGCGCCCTCGGCCCCGAAACGGGCGCCTAGGGCCCTTTCCGGGCTGGCCCGGCCAGGTTACCCTTCGCATGGCGTCCGTGCCGGTCGTTTGCGCCTCGACTTGGGAGGGTCCCGTCCGCGGGACGGTTCGGCTCTGACACCGGCTCCTCTGTGTCCCGCTTTACCGAGGAGTCGTCCCGATGCAGTTCAAGCACAAGCGATGGTCCGCGGCCGCCGCCGCGCTGGCCTCGGCCGCCGCGGCGGTCGTCCTGTCGCTCGGCGCGCTGGTCGCGCTGTCGGCGCCGTCGTCGGCGCGGTCCGCCCCGTCGATCGCCTGCGCGTACGCGGCGTGGGCGGAGGGCACCACCTACAAGGTCGGCGACAAGGTCACCTACAAGGGCGACGGTTACGAGGCGCTCGTCGCCCACACCGCCTACCCGGGCGCGAACTGGAACCCCGCGTCCACGCCGACGCTCTGGCGCGACCTGGGGGCGTGCGACGTCTCGACGCCCCCGACCACCCCGCCGACGACACCGCCGACCACTCCGCCGACGTCACCGCCGCCCGGGGACGGGACGTGCGCGGTGAAGTCGCGGCCCGCCGGCAAGGTCCTCCAGGGCTACTGGGAGAACTGGGACGGCGCGTCCAACGGCGTGCACCCGCCGTTCGGCTGGACGCCGATCGACGACCCGGCGATCAGGCAGCACGGCTACAACGTGATCAACGCGGCGTTCCCCGTGATCCGGTCGGACGGCACCGTCCTGTGGGAGGACGGCATGGACTCGACCGTCAAGGTCGCCACCCCGGCCCAGATGTGCGCGGCGAAGGCGGCGGGCGCGACGATCCTGATGTCCATCGGCGGCGCCGCCGCGGGCATCGACCTGAGCTCCAGCAGCGTCGCGGACCGGTTCGTCCAGACGATCGTGCCGATCCTGAAGAAGTACAACTTCGACGGGATCGACATCGACATCGAGACGGGGCTGTCGGGCAGCGGCAGCATCACGCAGCTGTCGACGTCGCAGGCCAACCTGATCCGGATCATCGACGGGGTGCTCGCGCAGATGCCGTCGAACTTCGGGCTGACGATGGCCCCCGAGACCGCGTACGTCACCGGCGGCAGCGTCACCTACGGCTCGATCTGGGGCGCCTACCTGCCGATCATCAAGAAGTACGCGGACAACGGGCGGCTGTGGTGGCTGAACATGCAGTACTACAACGGCAGCATGTACGGCTGCTCCGGTGACTCGTACTCCGCCGGGACCGTCGAGGGCTTCGTCAAGCAGACCCAGTGCCTCGACAGCGGCCTGACCATCCAGGGCACGACCGTGAAGGTGCCGTACGACAAGCAGGTGCCCGGCCTGCCCGCGCAGCCGGGCGCCGGCGGCGGCTACATGGCACCGAGCCTGGTCGGCCAGGCATGGAACCAGTTCGGCGGCGCCCTGAAGGGCCTGATGACCTGGTCCATCAACTGGGACGGCTCGAAGGGCTGGACGTTCGGCGACAACGTCCGCGGCCTCCAGGGCCGCTGAGGCGGCGGAAGGCGAAGGCGGCCGGACGGGGTGCCCGTCCGGCCGCCGTTCCGCGTTACTTCAGGAGGCCGCGCATCTTGGCGATCTCGGCGGTCTGCGTGCGGACGATGCTCGCGGCCAGCGCCTTGGCGTCGGTGTTCTGACCGGAGCGGCCCTCGGCCCGCGCCATCGTCACGGCGCCCTGGTGATGTTCGATCATCATCCGCAGGAACGCCTTGTCGAACGCGGCGCCCTTGAGGCCCTTGAGCGAGGTCATGTCCTTCTCGCCCATGATGCCGGGCATGTCGTGGTGCATGCCGGTCATCGCGGCGGGCGCGCCCCAGTCCTTCAGCCAGCCGGTCATCGTCGCGATCTCCGGCGCCTGCGCCTTCTCGATGCCCGCGGCGAGCGCCTTGACCTGCGCGGACGCGGCGCGGGACGGGGCGAGCCCGGCCATCTCCACGGCCTGCCGGTGGTGCGGGATCATCATCTGCGCGAACATCACGTCCTGCTCGTTGTGCGACGCCTGCGCAGCGGACATGGACATGGACATGGACGGGGACGCGGACGGCTTGGAGCCGCCCTTGTCGTCGGAGTCGCCGCACGCCGCGAGGGCGAAGGCCAGGGCGGGGACGGCGACGAGCGCGATTGCGCGTTTCACTGATCGAGCCTTTCGTGTGCCGGTACATGACAGGTCTTCGCGGCACGCCGAAGCGGCGCGCCGGACGGTCTGTCACAGCCGGAGCACGCTCAACCGGTGAAGGGACGGAGCGGGCGGGGAGCGCCCGCCGCGCGGACCGGGCGTCCGGACCACCGGACGCGCCGCGACCGCGGCCCGCGTCACCCGGAGAAGGCCGAACAGCAGCGCGAACAGCAGGGACACGAGCAGCATCCCCAGGCACATCTGCCCGCTCGGATGGTCCGGGTGGTGGTCGCCCGGAGGGTCGCCGACCACCACGTGGTGGTGCTCGGTGGCGCCGGCGCTCGCCAGCGGCGCGGCGGCCATCTCCATCGGGCCGGGGGACGCCTGGAGGCCGTGCATGGCCATCAGCCCGGAGAAGAGCAGCAGCAGGCACAGCGGCGTCCCCCGATGGAGGCGCCGCCGTGCCCGCTGCCGTGGTCCCACCGTCTCCCCGTCTCCGAAGTCCTTCCGGACCTCATGCTAGAACGGGACGCGGCGGGGTCAGGACGGGGAGAACGCGTACAGCTTGTTGTTCTGCGCGCAGTCGTAGGTGCCGTCGGAGCAGAGCCCGAACCAGTATCCGGAGCCCCAGTAGACGGTCCCCGCGACGACGGCCGCGCCGCCGATCACGGCGCCGCCGCTGTCGAACCGCCACAGGACGCTGCCGTTCGCGGCGTTCAGCGCGAACATGGTGTCGGCCGCGCCGTTGATGCCGCCGGCGTACACGACGCCGTTCGCCGCGCTGAGGAACCCGATGTCGAGCGTCCCGTACGGGTCGCCGACCTGCCAGAGGATCTTGCCGGTGGCGGCGTCGAGCGCCGCCCACGAGCCGCCGTCGACGGTGGTCTTCGTGCCGTCCGCGCCGACGATGTCGTACTCCTCGTGCTCGGCGTTGCCGATGCCGACGTAGATCCGCTTCCCGTCGGTCGCCGACCCCCACTCCATGCCGCCGAGGTCGCTGCCGGGGCCGACCTGGGTGTGCCAGATCTCCTTTCCCGTGGCGGGGTCGAGCGCCCAGTAGATGCCGCTCTTCTGGCCGATGCCGAGGATGCTGCGCAGGTGCCCGCCGTCGGCGACCTGATACAGGTTCGGCGCGGACCCGAAGTCGAAGTCGGGGCCGCAGGTGTCGCAGTCCTCGGTCCCGACGTCGGCGGTGAGCGTCTTGAACGACCAGTCGACGGCGCCGGTCCGCAGGTCGAGGGCGACGACGGAGTCGGTGTAGTTGTCGTCCGGGCCCTGCCGGCAGTCCTGCTGGCCGGGGCGGGTGCAGACGCCGTCCGGCACCGTGTAGTTGTTGCCGGTCGTCACGAACAGCCGCCCGGTGGTGTTGTCGAGGGCGAACGAGCCGCCCCACACCGAGTTGCCGGTGTACCCGTCGGGCGCCATGTACCGCCGCCACCGGACGGCGCCGGTCACCGCGTCGAGCGCCACGACGCTGCCGCGGAACCGCACGGGGTGGCCGTCGCCGAACTCGACGCGGCTCGCCGTCCCGACGTAGACGGTGTCGCCGTTCACGACGGGCGACGTCGTCACCATCGCGGCGGGGTCGGCGTCGATCAGCGTGCTCCAGCGCTTCGCGCCGGTGAGCCGGTCGGCGGCCATGACGCGGGCGCCGCCGTCGGACGGCACGCTGGACACGCCGTCGCCGAACACGATCTCCGTCCCGGCGACGGCCGGGCTCGTCCGGGACACGTCGCCGGACACGCCGCTGTAGTCCGACACCGGGCGCTGCCAGCGGACGGCGCCGGTGAGCGCGTCCACCGCCGACAGCTTGCCGCCGTAGTCGGGGACGTAGACGGTGCCGAGCGACACCGTCGGCGTCGCGGCCACGTTGCCGGCCAGCGTCGCGGTCCAGCGCGGCTTGAGCCGCGAGGCGTTGCCGGGCGAGATGACCGTCTCGGTCGCGGCGTACCGGGTGTTGGCCGCGTTCTGGCCCGCGACCGTCCAGCCGGCGACGTACGGGACCGCGCCGGACGGCGCCGCCGACGCGGACGGGAGCGCGAGCAGCGCGGCGGCGAGGGCGGCGGCACCGGCCAGGGCCCTGCCGCGGATGCGTGCACGGACCATCGCTCAGCCCTCCGCGATGTAGGCGTGGACGATGCCCATCACGTCGTTCCTCGCGGCGGGCGAATCGTAGTAGCTGCTCACGGTCAGCCGGTCGCCGCGCGCGACCGTCGCGAGCGGGTCGCCGGAGCAGGTGCCCATCTTCACGATGGTCCGCATCCCGCCCATCGTGTCGTAGGTGGCGGGGGAGTCGCAGATCAGCGTGCCCGTGGTGTCGTCGGCGGCCTTCACGTGGACGCCGCCGGCGTGCTGGTGGCCGTTGGCGAACACGATGCGGCCGGAGACCGTGGACGTCCAGCTCCAGGTGTGCGTGCTCGGCCCGGCCGGGACGCTGTAGTCGGAGGTGAGGCAGCCGCCCGCGTCCAGCCACAGCGACCGCACCGGCGTGGTCGCCCCGGCGGCCGCAATGGTGTACGTGATGGAAATGTAGACCGTCTTCGGTTCCGCCGAGTAATTCATCAGATCGGTCAGCATCGCCCAGCGGTCATAGCTTTTCACCGGCAGCCCGTAACCGTCCGGCATGGTCTTCTCGGTGCGCTCGTCGCCGGACGCCCAGATGCGGTCGCCGAGCGGGCTGAACGGGCAGACGGTGTCGTGCGCGGCCAGGTTCGAGATGACGAAGTGGTGCAGCATCGGGCCGCTGTTCATGTCGGCGGTGCTGCCGTCGGCGTACACCAGGTCCGGTTTCTCGCCGACGATGTCGCAGTTGGAGCAGGGTTTCGGCGCCGCCGACACCACGTTCGGCAGCTCGCCGGGACGGTCCATGGTGCCGCCCGGGATCGTCCACGGGCCGTACCTCACCGTCACCGTCTGCGTGGCCGGGGCGGCGGCCAGCGCATGTCCCGTCCCGGCGAGGGCCGCCAGGAAAGCGACCATCGCCACGATCGTCGTTCGGAGTCTTCGGCGCATTCGATCACCCCATTCTGGGCTCGGCGCGAATTCCACCCGGAATTGCGTGCGGCCCGACCGTACGGCCGCCTCCGCGTCCCGCCATCGGCGAAACCACCGGCCTCCCCGCCATTGCGCGGGCGCCCAGCGGCAGGCCCGCCGGAGGCTGCCGCCGCACACCGCGCGCGGCGCGGGTACGGCGAAGGGAAGCCGATGACCTGCCGATTCCCATGACTCCGTCAACTCGAAGTTTGATCGGCGGCCGTTCGGCAATCGGAGTCTCCGTGACAGAGCTACGCACGGAAAAGGGCGTCGTCGACACGGAGATCCCCGCGCGGCTGGACCGGCTGCCGTGGGCGCGCTGGCACTGGATGATCGTCATCGGGCTCGGCACCGTCTGGATCCTGGACGGCCTCGAGGTGACGATCGTCGGCAACCTCGCGCCGCAGCTGGCGAAGCACGGCAGCGGCGTGGCCATCACCGCCGGCCAGGTGTCGGGGTTCGGCGCCGCGATCTACGTGACCGGCGCGTGCCTCGGCGCGCTGTTCTTCGGCTGGCTGACCGACCGGTTCGGGCGCAAGAAGCTCTTCATGATCACGCTGCTGGTGTACCTGGCGGGCACCGCGCTGACCGGGCTGTCGTGGACGGCGTGGTGGTTCTTCCTGTGCCGGTTCATCACCGGGTTCGGCATCGGCGGCGAGTACGCGGCGATCAACTCGGCGATCGACGAGCTGATCCCGAGCAAGCACCGCGGCCGGATCGACATCGTCATCAACGGCAGCTTCTGGATCGGCGCGGCGGCGGGCGCGCTGCTGACGGTCCCGATCCTCGGCGAGTTCCCGGTGGACGTCGGCTGGCGGCTGGCGTTCGCGCTCGGCGTCGTCCTCGGCCTGGTCGTGCTGCTGGTGCGGCGGCACGTCCCGGAGAGCCCGCGCTGGCTGATCATCCACGGCCGGACGGAGGAGGCCGAGCGGCTGGTCGGCGAGGCGGAGGGGACCGTCCACGCGGAGACCGGCGGGCGGCTGCCGGAGCCGGGCGGGAGCATCCGCATCCACCAGCGCAAGAGCATCGGGTTCGGGGCGATCGCCAGGACGCTGGTACGGAACTACCCCAAGCGCTCCTTCCTCGGCTTCGCGCTGTTCATCGGGCAGGCGTTCCTCTACAACGCGATCACCTTCGGGTACGCCGACATCCTCAAGACGTTCTTCCACATCGACACCGGCACCGGCTACTACTACGCGGTCATCGCGGTGGGCAACTTCCTCGGCCCGCTGCTGCTGGCGCCGCTGTTCGACACCTGGGGCCGCAAGCCGATGATCGCCGGAACGTACGTGCTGTCCGGTGCGCTGCTGCTGCTCACCGCGTGGCTGTTCAACGAGGGGCACCTCACCGCGACGACGCTGACGGCCTGCTGGTGCGTGGTGCTGTTCTTCGCGTCCGCCGGCGCCAGCTCGGCGTACCTGACGGTCAGCGAGGTGTTCCCGATGGAGACGCGCGCGCTGGCCATCGCGTTCTTCTACGCGATCGGCACCGCGGCCGGCGGGATCTCTGGGCCGCTCCTGTTCGCCAAGCTCGTCGGGACGGGCGCGCCCCGCGACACCGCGATCGCGTTCGTCGTCGGCGCCGTCCTGATGATCGCGGCGGGGCTGGTCGAGGCGGTCCTCGGCGTCAAGGCCGAGCGCAAGGGCCTGGAGGACATCGCGAAGCCCCTCACCGCGCAGGAGCCCGCGAAGCCCCTCGCCGCGCAGTAGCGCGATCCGCCGGAAAAGTTTCCATAGGCATGTCGAGAAGGCCGCGCGGGCACCGACCAACGGGTGAGAGGCGCCGCAGGGGCGTCGAGCACCCGAGGGAGACGGTCCCATGAGCATGGTCACCTGCGACATCGCGATGTCGGTGGACGGCTACGTCGCCGGCCCGAACCAGAGCCTGGAGAACCCGATCGGCGAGGGCGCCGAGGACCGGCTGCACCGCTGGATGTTCGAGCGGCCCGAGGCCAACGCCAAGGAGCTGGAGGCGATCACCGCGGCGGGCGCGTTCATCATGGGCCGCAACATGTTCGGCCCGGACCGCGGCGACTGGGACCTCGACTGGACCGGCTGGTGGGGCGACGAGCCGCCGTACCACGCGCCGGTGTACGTCCTCGCCCACCGCCCGCGCGCGTCCGTCACCATGAAGGGCGGCACGACGTTCCACTTCGTCACCGACGGCATCGAGTCGGCGCTGGCGCGGGCGCGGGAGGCCGCGGGCGACGCGGACGTGGCGGTCGCCGGCGGCGCCTCGACCGTGAACCAGTACCTCGCCGCCGGGCTGATCGACGAGCTGCGCCTGCACGTCGCCCCGGTCGTCCTCGGCGCCGGCGAGCGGCTGTTCACCGGCGTCGGCTCCTTCGACCTGGAGCCCGTCCGCGTGCGGCACACCGACCTGGTCACCCACCTCACCTACCGCCCGCGCCGGGCCGGCTGACCCGCGGGTCAGGGGCGGAGGGCGGCCAGTTCGGCGGCGAAGCCCCGGATGAGGGCGGCGAGGCCGGCCTCGAAGGCCAGGTCGCGGTGGCCGGGCGGGGCGTGCAGCATCGGTTCGAGACCGGGCGGGACGTCCTCGCCGGGGAGGGGGCCGTCGGGCGGGTCGTCGAGGACGAGGACGGAGCCGAGCAGGAAGTACTCGACCGCGTGCACCAGCGGCAGCAGCCGGTCCTCGGGCCAGCCGGCGCGGCGCAGGACGGTGAACGCGTCGGCGTAGGCGTGCAGCGCGGCCCGCGACCGGACGGGCCGCGCGGCCAGCAGCGGGACGGCGCGCGGGTGCGCGGCGAAGGCGGCGCGGTAGGAGCGGGCCCAGCCGTCCACCGCCGCCGTCCACGGCGTGATGGACGGGTCGAGGGTCATCTCGCCGACGATCAGTTCGCGGATGCCGTCGACGACCTCGTCCCGGCCGGAGATGTGGTTGTAGAGCGACGGGCCCTTGACGCCCAGCTCGGCGGCGACCCGGTTGACCGACAGCGCGTCGGCGCCGTGCTCGTCGACCAGCGCGAGGGCGGCCCGCATGATCGCCTCGCGGGTCACCAGCCGGCGCGGCGGCCTGCCCATGCGCCCCTCCCCCGGTCCGCCCCGAATCCGCCCCTCGACGGCGGACGGCGGCCAGTGTAGTGTCCCCCCGACGCTAAAACTACGGCTTCTAGTTTTATGGAGGGGTGCCGTGGAGTACGCCGAGTACCGCGCCCGCGACGCGGTCGGGCTGGCCGCGCTCGTCACCGCCGGCGAGACCACCCCGGCCGAGCTCCTGGACGCCGCCATCGCGCGCGCCGAGGCCGTCGACCCGAAGATCAACGCGATCGTCCGGCCCATGCACGACCTCGCGCGCGCCCGCGCCGCCGGGCCGCCGACCGGGCCGTTCGCCGGCGTGCCGTTCCTGGTCAAGGACCTGTCGCAGGACTACGCCGGGCTGCCCACCGGCAGCGGCAACCGGGCGCTGCGCGACGTCCCCGCCGCCGAACACGCCGAGGTCGTCCGCCGGTGGCTGGACGCGGGGCTCGTCGTGTTCGGCAAGACCAACACCCCCGAGTTCGGCGCCAAGGGGATCACCGAGCCCGAGGTGAACGGCCCCACCCGCAACCCGTGGGACCTCGCCCGCACGCCCGGCGGATCGTCCGGCGGGTCGGCCGCCGCGGTCGCCGCCGGGATCGTCCCGGTCGCGGGCGCCAACGACGGCGGCGGCTCGATCCGCATCCCCGCGGCCTGCTGCGGGCTGTTCGGCCTCAAACCCGGCCGCGGCCTCGTCCCCGCCGGTCCGTCGTACGCCGAGCACCTGCACGGCGCGGCCGTCGACGGCGTCGTCTCCCGGACCGTCCGCGACAGCGCCGCGATGCTCGACGTGCTCACCGCGACCCCCGACCCCGGCGGCCCCTACCTGCCCGCCAAGCCCGACCTGCCCTACGCCGAGCTGGCGCGGCGCGCACCCGAGCGGCTGCGCATCGGCTTCGCCACCGAGTCGCCGCTCGGCACCGACGTCGACCCGCAGGCCGTCGCCGCCGTCGAGGACGCGGCGAGGCTCCTGGAGGGCCTCGGCCACGACGTCGAGCCCGCGAAGACCGGCATCGACGAGCGGCGCCTCGCGTTCGACTTCCTGGCGATGTGGTCGACGCAGCTCGCGTACACCGTCGACGAGATCCGCCGCGCGACCGGCGCGCCCCGCGGGGCGTTCGAGCTGGACACCCATCTCGTCGCGGCGGCCGGACGCGTCCAGTCCGCACCCGCCTACTTCGCCGCCCACGAGCGCTGGAACGCCTACGGCCGGCAGCTCGCGGCGTTCCACTCCCGCTACGACCTGCTGCTCACCCCGACCCTCGCCAGGCCGCCGATCCGCATCGGCGAACTCGACACGCCCGCCCCGCTGCGCGCCATCGGCCGGGCGGCGCTCGCGCTCGGCCTCGCCGGTCCGCTGACGCGGACGAAGCAGTGGCGCGACGCCGTCATCGCCAACCTCGCCCCGGTCCCGTACACGCAGCTCGCGAACATCACCGGGCGCCCGGCGATGAGCGTCCCGACCTACCGGACGCCCGGCGGCCTGCCGCTCGGCGTCCAGTTCGTCGGCCCCCTCGGCGGCGAGGGCGTGCTGCTCGCGCTGGCCGCCCAGCTGGAGGCCGAGCGCCCCTGGTCCCACCTGGAACCCCCGCTCTGACGGCCGGCGGGATCTCGGCGCTGATCGGCGGTTCCGCGGACGGCGCGACGGGTCCGCCGGTCAGCCGATGAGGTGGTCGCAGAGGAACCGCGCGATCTCCTCGTAGGCGAGCAGCTCGTTCTCGCGGTCGGTGAACCCGTGGCCCTCGTCGTCGAAGACCCGGTACCGGACGTCGACGCCGCGGCTCCGCAGCCGGTCGACGAGCCGGTCGGACTCCGCGCGGGGGACCCGCGGGTCGCGGGCGCCCTGCAGCACCAGCAGCGGCGCGGTGATCGTGTCGGCGTAGGTGATCGGCGACCGCTGCACGAGGTACCCGGCGTCGGTCTCCGGGTCGCCGAGGACGGCCGCGACGAAGTGCTTCCAGGTCGGCGGGCAGGCGCGGGCGAGCGCGACGAGGTTCGCGGGCCCGCACAGCGACACCCCGGCCGCCCACCGGTAGGGCAGCCTCGCCAGGCACGACAGCGCGGCGAACCCGCCGTAGGAGCCGCCCATCACCGCGATGCGCGCGGCGTCGACGCCGGGCTCCGACCGCAGGTGGCAGACCGCGTGGTCGAGGTCGTCCAGGTCGAACCCGCCCCAGTTGCGGTGCACGAGCTTCTGGTGCCGGGCGCCGTAGCCGGTGGACCCCGCGATGTTCGGCGCGAAGATCGCGATGCCCTGCGCGAGAAGGTGCTGGTAGAGGCCCGAACGGAGGTACTGGGGCCGTTCCTGCGCCTCCGGGCCGCCGTGGATCGACAGCAGGACGGGGTGCGGTTCCGGCGTGCGCGGCCGGTAGTACAGCGCGTGGACGTACCGTCCCGCCGACGACGGGTAGACGACCGGCTCCGGCTCGACCGGCTCCGCCGTCCCCGCCTTGAACGCGGGCGGCCGGGCGTCGGTGAGGTAGCGGACGCCGTCCGACGGATCGAGGACGGCGACCTCGGCGGGCCGGGTGGCGGTGTCGAGCAGGACGACCAGCGGCTCGGCGCGCGGCGCGAGCGCCAGCGCGGACACGACGCCCGGCGGGACGGCGGGGAGCGGCAGCGGGCGGTCGGCATGGCGCGCGTACAGGACGGAGCGCCCGTCCTCGTTGACCGACCAGGCGAGCGTCTCGCCCGCGACCTCGATGCGCTCCACGTCCCAGTCGTGCTGGGCGACCGGTTCGAGGGTCCCGGTGGCCAGCCGGTAGAACGCCCCGGCGACGAACTCACCCCACAGGTCGGTGCGCAGGTAGAAGCCCGTGGAGTCGGCCGCCCACGGGCCCGGCTCGAACAGCCCGTCGCCATGGTCGGCGGTGACGCACACCGGCGCGGCGGACGCGTTCCCCAGGTCGGTCAGGTACGCGGCGACCCTGGTGTGGGACCGGAACCCGCCGGTCAGCAGCCACCGCCCGTCCGGGGAGATCCCGACCGGCTGGAAGACCACGCCCGGCGGCGGCACGATCCGCCGCTCGGTCTCCTCGGCGAGGTCGCGGACGAGCACGTCCTGGACGGTCTCGTCGCGGTCGTTCGCCGCGTAGACCAGGCGGCGCCCCTCGGCGTCGAACGGCGCGGCGGGCAGGATCCGCTGGCACCGCGGGCCCGCGCCGATCTCGGCGGGGCCGCCCGCGCCCGGCCGGCCGCCGTCGCCGTCCAGGTCGAGGCGGTACAGCCGGTACTGCTCGTCGCCGTCGCGGTCGGCGGTGAAGACCAGGCTCTTGCCGTCCGGGGCCCACGCGATCCGCCGGACGGCCCGGCCGGGCAGCCGGGTCAGCCGCCGGGGCACGCCGCCCGCGACGGGGACCGTCCACAGGTCGAACCGCCCGGCGGCGTTGCTCGAATAGGCCACGGTGCCCGCGTCGGGGGACAGCGCCAGGGCCGGCTGGAAGCCTTGGCGGGGGACGAAGTCGCGGTAGCCGGGCATGGGAGCCCTCCAGGGTCGACCGGATTACCTGATCCGCAGCGCGGAGGCGGCCGGGCCGGGCCGCCGGGGCGCCACACCGGCCCCAGTGTCCACCCGTTCACCTCTGGGCACAGAGAGTAGCCAGGTGGAACGCGAGCGTAACATGACCGTCCAGGTGAGGTTATTCGGCCGCGCCCGCCTGCGTCATCGAGCCGGCCGGGTCGGTCACCGGATCGTGACGCGGACGCTCCCGTACGCGAAGCGGCCGTCCGCGTCGGCCTGGACCGCGACGATCAGGGCCGGGCCGGGACGCAGCGGCTCGCGGAACGCCTCGTCGCGGCCGTCGGGGCCGCGGATCGCCCCCACGGTGCCGTGCGTCAGCCCGCCCGGCTGCACGGCGACGTACGCCAGTGGCCGCGCGGTCGCGACGCGCATCGCCGGCCGGGCGTCCACCTTGGCGCGCGCCGCCGGTTCGAGGATGCGGACGGTCGCGCCGGGCACGGGATCGACCCGCCCGTCGGCGGAGCCGTCGGCCCGCGAGTGGACGACGACGGCTCCGGCGGGCCGCAGGGTCCGCTTCTCGACGAGCAGGTACAGGAACGCGCTGGGGGTACCGCGGCCCTGCGTGATCTCATCGACGAGCGTCCATTTCGCGGAGCCGTGCGGGTCCGGCGCGAGGCGGGCCAGCTTCGTCCGCAGGCCGCGCGGCGACCCGTACCGCCGCTGCGCCTCGGGCGTGAGCAGCCGCCACGCCGCTTGGGCGTCGCGGTGCGCCGCTGCTTCCTGCCAGGCGCGGGGCACGCGTTCGAGCCCGCTGGTGTCCGGCGGCGGCTTGCAGCCGCAGATGTGGGTCCGGGCGGGCTCGTCCAGGACGGCCACCACCGTCACCACCGCCCCCGCGACGACGACCAGCACCGCGGCGATCACCCAGGGGAGGCGGCCGCGCCGGAACGGCATCTTCCGAACCCTCATCCGGTATCCCCCATGTGCTCGCCGGCGCCCGAGATCAGACGGTCCGTCCTGCCCGCGGGTTCCGCCGGTGAGGGCGCGAGGCGGGCCGTCAGCCGGGCGTCCGGTGCACCCGCGCCGTCTCCCGGACGACCGCCCAGGCGTCCGCGACGGGCCCCACATGCCCGAGCTTGTCCGGGTTGAGCACCGTGCGGATCATCTGGATCCGCCCGTCGAGGATGTCCAGCGACCACGTGTTGACGACCCTGCCGTCCCGGTCGCGGAACACCGCGCCCGGCTGGCCGTTCACCTCGCACGGCTCCACCGCGCCGCCGATCTCCAGGAACGGCCGCACCAGCGTGGCCAGCGCGCGCGCCACCTTCGCGGCCCCGGCGACGCCCTCGCCCCATCGCGGCGCCTTGCCGCCGCTGTCGCTGACCAGCTGCGCGTCGGCGGCGAGCAGCTCCCGCAGACCGTCGACGTCCCCTTCGGTGAAGGCGTCGAAGAAGCGTCCGGCGAGCTCCTCGCGCTCGCGCCGGTCCGCCTCGAACCGCGGACGTCCCGCGTCCATGTGCCGGCGCGCGCGCACGGCGAGCTGGCGGCACGCCGCTTCCGACCTCCCCACCGCCGACGAGATGTCCGGGAAACCGAACCCGAACACCTCCCGCAGCACGAACACCGCCCGCTCCAGCGGGCTGAGCCGTTCGAGGAGCAGCAGGGCCGCCATCGACAGCGAGTCGGCCAGTTCCGCCGACCGCTGCGGGTCCTCGTAGGGGTCGGCCAGCAGCGGCTCGGGGAACCACAGCCCGACGTACTGCTCCCGCCGGACGCGGGCCGAGCGAAGCACGTCGATCGAGATCCGCGTCACCACGGCCGACAGGTACGCCTTCGCCGAGACGGGCCGCGCCGCCGAACCCTCGTACCGCAGCCACGTCTCCTGCACCGCGTCCTCGGCCTCGCTCACGCTGCCGAGGATCCGGTACGCGATCGAGAACAGCAGCGGCCGCAGCTCCTGGAACTCCTCGGCCCTGCTCACGCCAGCTCCTCCTTGAAGCCCTGCCGCCACGACGGGTGGCGCAACTCCCAGCCCAGCTCGCGCTTGGCCTTGGCGTTGGAGAACCCCCGCCCCTCCGTCATCATGATGACGGCCTGGTCACCGGCGAGCAGCCGGGCCAGCCACACCGGGACCCGAATCGGCCGCTTCGCCCCCGCGCACGCGGCCAGGTGGGGCAGCCATTCGCTCGCCGGGGCGGGCTCGTCGTCCACGATGTTGAACACGCCGCGCGCCTTGCGCTCCACGGCCAGGACGGTGGCGCTCGCCGCGTCGTCGAGATGGATCCACGAGCTGTACCCGGTGCCGCGCCCGACGAGCGGGTACTGCCGCTTGCGCACCAGTTCCACCTGGTCGTCGATGGCGCCCGGCCCGTAGAACGCCCCGTACCGCAGCACCGCGCCGCCCGCCTTGAGGACCGACTCCTCGACGTGCCGCATCGCCTCCATCCCGACCTGCGCCGCCGTCCCCTCGAGCAGGTCGAGCGGGTCGTCCTCGGTCTTCACCCAGCCGCCCTCGCGGATACCGTTCCAGCTCGCGTAGCCCTGCGCGACGACATGCGGCACGCCGGTCGCCTCGACGGCGGCCAGCAGGTGGTCGGTCCCCTCGGTGCGCAGCCGGTTGGTGAGCGCGAACCAGCGGTCCGGGTGCTTGATGTCCGGTTTGCCGGCGTGCGCCATCGAGATCGCCGTCATCTGGTGGACGACCGCGTCCGGCCGGGCGGCCGCGACCGCCTCGCCGACGGACGCCGCGTCCAGCCCGTCCATCACGACGGGCTCGGCGCCGAGCCGCTCCAGCACGTCGAGCTTGGCGGCGCTCGTCGTCGTCGCCGTCACCTGGTGGCCCCGCGCCACGAGCTGCGGCACCAGCCGCCGCCCCAGCACCCCGCTCCCGCCTGCCACGAACACGCGCATGACCTTCACCTTCCCGCTTCGGGCCCCGACTTTCGGACCCGAGACGAGACAGCCCCGGCCGCCTGTGACACGGCCGGGGCCCGAGGGGGCGGCACGCCGTCGCGCGCGGGGGCTCGCGCCCGCTGGTCGACCTCCGCCGAACCGGGCATTGACCTGCGGTTTCGGCGACACCCGCACGGTTTGGCCGGGAGGGGCGGCGGGGAGCCCGGCAATTATGAACAAATCCACCATTTCCACCACAGTCGGGGCCGCCCTCCTCGCGGCCGGCGCGCTCGTCCCCGCCGGGGCCGCCCACGCGACCACGAGCCCGAGCCCGGGCGCGAAGACCACGACCGTCACCGTGACCGAGAAGGAGTACACGCTGACGCCGTCCATGACCAGCCTCAAGCCGGGCGCCTACACCTTCCTCGCCAAGAACACCGGCACGATGGTGCACGGGCTGGCCATCTCCGGACCGGGCATCAGCGGCACGAAGATGATCACGGGCGTCAAGCCCGGCTCCACCGGGACGCTGAAGGTCGCCCTCAAGTCCGGGACCTACCAGATGTGGTGCCCCGTCGACAATCACCGGGCGCTCGGCATGCACACCCAGCTGACCGTCGCCGGCGCGGGTGGCGGCGGCGGCGCGCCGGGCAGCCCGTCGCCGACCGGCAGCAAGGCGCCGGCGGCGGCGGCGCCCCCCCCGAGCAAGCCCGGCGGGTGCTGACCGCCCCGCCGCACAGCCGCCGGCGGACAGCGCCGTCCGCCGGCACCGGGCTTGACGGGGACCGGAGGCCGCCACCACCCGCCCCGCCAAGCCCCCTTTTCTTGGATCGAGATCTTTCGCGTCCGGGGCGGCCGGTTCGCCGAGATGAGGGGGCTCAACGAAGGTCCCGCCCCGCGCGGCCGAGCGGAGGCGCAGGGCCGTCCCTCAAGGCTTCGCCATGGACTCTTCGGTAGCTGAGAAAGGGCAGGTCAGCGTCTCGGCAAGTCAGTTCGCCCGCCGCTTCCCCGGGTACGTGCCGAGCCGGAAAGGAAGGCATCGGCTCGACCGGTACCGAGCTCTCCAGGGAAGGACGTCCTGCGATGTCCCGAACGACTCTGCGCAGCACCTCGCACTCGACCCGGCCGTGGCGGAGCCGCGGCGTGCGCATGGCGGTGCCCCTCGCGGCGCTCGCGGCCGCGGCCACCGCGTGCGGCGGCTCGGGCGGCGCCCACGCGCACCGTCCCGCCGTGCCGATGGCCGCCACGTCCGCGCCGAACACCTCGAACGAGGGCGGAACGATCGCGACGGCGAAGGTCGGCAACCTCGGGCAGGTCCTGGTCGACGGCGAAGGCCGCACGGTCTACCTGTTCGAGAAGGACCAGGGCGGCAAGTCGTCCTGCTCCGGGGCCTGCGCGGCGGTGTGGCCGCCCGTCACGACCACGGGCACGCCGCACGCCGGCACCGACGCCAAGGCGTCCAAGCTCGGCACGACCACCAGGAGCGACGGGAAGAAGCAGGTCACCTACGGTGGGCACCCGCTGTACTACTACGCGCCGGACGGCGCCGTGAAGGGCAGCGCCAAGGGGCAGGGGCTCACCCAGTTCGGCGCCGGGTGGTACGTGGTGTCCTCGGCCGGCCAGAAGGTCGAGAAAGGTGGCTCCTGACACGTCGCGCGCGCGGACCGCGTTTCCGCGGTGGTCCGCCGTCGCGGCGGCGGGCCTGCTGGCCGCCGGCTGCGCGTTCGCGACGAACTCCCAGGACCCCGGCCGCCAGCAGGTCGCGTCGGCCGCCGTGCCGAAGCTCGGACCGGTCCTGGTCGACGGCAAGGGACGCACGCTGTACGCGTTCGCCGCCGACCCGCCGAACCGGTCCACCTGCTTCGGCGCGTGCGCGAGCATCTGGCCCCCGGCCACGTCCCAGGGGCGGCCCGGGACGTCCGGCGGGGCCCAGCCGGGCATGCTGACCACGATCGCCCGTTCCGACGGGCCGCGCCAGATCGTCTACGCCGGGCACCCGCTGTACTACTACCAGGCCGACACCGGACGCGGCGACGCCCAGGGCCAGGGCATCACGCAGTTCGGCTCCCCCTGGTTCGCCCTCACCCCGCAAGGACAGATCCAGACCACCGGGAGTGCCCATGGTGGCTACCAGCCCTGACCTCACCGGCACGGGGGCCCTGTCCCCGGCCCTGCTGCGCCACCTGTCGGCGCTGCTGCTGTTCGGCGTCGGCGCGGTGCACCTGTACGAGTACATGGCCGACTACTACCGCGTCATCCCGATCATCGGGCCGCTGTTCGCGGCCAACTTCGCCAGCGCGGTGGTGCTGGGCGTCTCCCTGCTCGTACCGCTCGCGTCCATCCCGCTCGTCCGGTCCCTGCCGCTGATCGGCCGCGCTCCGCACGCGCTCGTCGCGCTCGGCGGGATCGTGTTCCTGCTGGGCACGATCATCGGCCTGCTCATCAGCGAGCAGGCGACGCTCTTCGGCTTCCACGAGTACGGCTACCGGACCACCGTGTGGCTGGCGCTCGGCCTCGAATCGGCCGCCGTCCTGACCCTCGCCGGATACCTGGCCCTGGAAGCCCGCCGCCCCCATCCCGCCACCACCTGACATCGATGCGTCACGGACGGGCGTCCGAATGCGGGGGACGAGGGCTTGAGAAGGGGTGCGCGGTCATTCCGTTTCGGGGGGCAGCCACTCGACTATTCGCGGGAACGGGCAGATGAGGCAGTACATCATCTGGCCCGCCTCCCGGGCGCGGCCCGCCAGGCCCGCCAGGTCGGCGACCGATCTCCGCACCTCCGGCAGGTCGAAGAACTCGTTGCCGACGAACTCCTCGGTCTGCGCCCACAACGGCGCCGCCGCGTCCATTTCCGCCTGCGTGGCCTTGGCCAGGGTGTCCCGCACCATGACGTCCAGTTCGACGATGATGGGGTCGTCGTCCTCCGGAGTCAGCAGTTCCGGCTCCGGGACGTCCCGTTCGGGAAAACCGGAGAACAGCACGTCCTCGAAGGTCGCCCGGGACAGCAGGAGGCTGACGAGCCTGCCGAGCATGACGTACGGATCGATGCTCTTCAGCCGCACCGCCTCCGCGTCAGGGAGGGCGGTGTCCGTCCAATACTCGGGGAAGTGCAGGAAAAGGGCCGTCGTCCTGTCGGGCGCCCGGAAGTAGTCGCAAATGAGCCTCATGAGCGGACCTCGGGGTGGAAGCGATCACCGTCCGCCCATTCACTCATGGAAGCACGCCGCCCCGACATCGGAACGTCATCATCCGGTGCGGTCCAGACGGGTGGCGCTGTCGTAGGACTCGCGGGCGTCGAGCAGTTCGTCCCAGTGCTCCTCGGCCCAGGCGCACGCCGCGGCCATCGGCTGGAGCATGCTGCGGCCGAGCGGGGTCAGCTCGTACTCGACATGCGGCGCCGTCCCGGCGTGGACGGTGCGCTCGACGAGCCCGTCCCGTTCGAGAGACCGCAACGACCGGGTGAGGACCTTGGGCGTGACGCGGCTCAGCGGCACGCGCAGCTCGGAGAACCGGCGCGGTCCGTGTTCCAGGCAGCGGATGACGAGCCCCGCCCATTTGTCGCCGAACCGGATCGGATTGAGCGCGGACGGGCACAGCTCTTCGAACATGTCGGCGGGCAAAGGCTCCCTCATGCCCTCACGATAACCGGTATCCCAGCGGAAACCAGGGCCCCCGTTAACGTCGGCGCAGTGGCCGGGCACACCGATTCCCGGCCCTGGTGAAAGGCGGTTTCCCATGAACATCGTGGTCTTCGGCGCGGGCGGCCGGGCCGGGCGGCAGGCCGTCGCCGAGGCGCACCGGCGCGGCCACAGCGTGACCGCCGTGGTGCGCGACCCGGCACGCCACGGCGACCTGGCCGGCGCGGAGGTCGTGGCGGGCGACGTCACCGACGCGGCCGCCGTCGGGCGGGCCGCCGCCGGGCAGGACGCCGCCGTCAGCGCCGCCGCGGACCTGGCGGCGCCGCCGCACGACTTCTTCACCGCCTCGTCCCGCGCGCTGGCCGCCGGGCTGGCCGAGGCCGGCGTGCGCCGCCTGCTCGTGGTCGGGCTGGCGTCGATCATGCCGGGGCCGTCCGGCGCTCCGCTGATGGACGAGCCCGGCTACCCGAACGAGTACCGGTCCTTCTACCTCGGGCACGCGGCGGGCCTCGACGAGCTCCGGGCCTCCGACCTCGACTGGACGTACGTGGCGCCCGCGGGCGACTTCGACCACGACGGCGCTCCGACCGGCCGGTACGCCGTGGCGGAGCACGGCGATCCGGCCAGCCGCATCACCTACGCGGACTTCGCGATCGCGCTGCTCGACGAGATCGAGAAGCCCCGCCACCCGCGTGCCGCGATCAGCGTGCGGGAGGCGTGATGCCCGAGGCGGGCGCGGGGCCGCGCGGGGGCGCCTCGGGTCAGTCGTCGCCTTCGTACGTGTCCATCGCGTCCTCGTACGCGTCTTCGTAGGCGTCCTCGTACGCCTGCTCGTAGGCGGCTTCCTGGTAGGCGCTCTGGACGGCCTGCTGGGCGAAGCCGGTGTCGAACGAGTCGTCGTCCCCGCCGTCGTCGTCTCCGCCGTTGTCGTCGTCATCGAGCATCTCGTTGACGACGGCACCGGCGACGAACCCGGCCGCGAGACCGCCGGCCGCGCCCGCGGCCACGCCGCCCCAGCCCGGCCCGTGGCCGCCGTGGTGCTCGCCGTGATGGGCGCCGTGGCCGAACCCCTCGTGCCCGTACTCGTGTCCGCCGAAGCCGTGCCCGCCCCCGTGGCCGCCGAAGCCGTGCCCACCGAAGCCGTGCCCGCCCAAGCCGTGGCCGCCCGCGTGCCCGGCCACGGCCTGCAGCCACGACTCCAGCTCGTGCTCCCACGCCATGTGCAGGGCTTCCTCGTGGGAGACGTGGAAGCGTCCGAAGACGTCGTCGCCCTCGGAGAGGAAGGTGTCGCGCTGGTCGGCCTCCAGCACGACCGCCAGGCCGTGCGGGTCGGCGACGAAGGTGAGCTCGACCTCGCTGATCCGCCCCGCGTACTGCGGCGGCGCGTGGAACTCGATCTCCTGGTAGAACGGCAGCTCCTGGTGCAGGCCGGCGATGTGCCCCTGCTCGACGTCGGCGCCCTTGAAGGCGAACCCCAGCGCCCCGAACGCGTCCAGGACGCGCTGCTGGGACGGCAGGGGCAGCACCGAGACCGGGTCCAGGTCGCCGGCGTCCACCGCCCCGGCGACCTCCAGTTCCGTCCGCACGCCCATGGCCATGCCGTGCAGGTGCTGCCCGTAGACCTCGGTGACGGGGAGCTCCCACGGCAGCGGCATCTGGAACGGGATCGCCTGGTACTGCCCGGCGCCCAGGTGGAAGGCCCCGGTGATCGCCCCGCGGTAGAACTCGAGGCCGCCGCTTCCCTCGTGGTCGCCGTGCTCGTACTCGGCGCGGGTGACGAGGCTCAGCACGACCTGGTGGATGTGGACGTCACGGTCTCCGCCCTGCACGCGGACCTCGCCGGACAGGTACTCGCCCGGACGTCCGTGCGGGCCGGCCAGCACCGTCTCGACCGAAGGGCCACCCACCCCGAAGGCGCCCAGCAACTGCTTGAAGACCATGCCTTCCATCCCCTCTTCTCTTGTACGCCGGAGCCGTCCCGAAGCACCCGGCCACGGTGAAGCATCGCAGCCCGGCCCCGGTCGCGGTAGCTGCTACAAGTGTAGTTAGGAGCGCCCTCCGGCGGAGTCGGGAACCGCGAACGACGCCGGGCAAAAATTCGATCGGATGTTCGAGAAACCGGGACGGCCGCCCCTCCGGCTCCTAGGCTCGACGCCGTGACCTCCTCCGAGACCACCGAGCCGTGCCGCGGTTTCTGGGCCGACACCGTCCGCATCAGGACCGGCTACCTGGCCGAGGTGCCGACCCAGACGCTGGTGCTGAAGCTCGCCGAAGAGGTCGGCGAGGTCGCCGAGGCCTACATCGGGATGACCGGCGGCAATCCCCGCAAGGGCGTCCACAAGAGCAGGTCCGATGTGCTGGACGAGCTCGCCGACGTCATGCTGTCCGCCGCGGTCCCCATGGTCGATCTGGCGGGCGGCGCGGCCCAGGCCGAAGCGCACATGGCCGGGCGTCTCGGGATCGTCTCCGCGCGCGAGGTCGCAGCGCCGCCGGTAGGGGACGGGGTCGGCGGCTGGTACGGGTCCTTCGTGGCGCCCCATGTCGTCCTGCGGCGCCACGACGGCCAGGTCCTGATGCTGCGGCGCCACAACACCGGGTACGCCGACGGGTGGCTCTGCCCTCCCGCCGGGCGGATCGAGCCGGGCGAGGACGTGCTGGCGGCCGCGATCCGCGAGGCCCGCGAGGAGACGGGGGTCCGGCTGCGCCGCGAGGACGCCCGTTTCGCCCATGTCATGCATCGGACCGCCGAGACGCTGCCGGGCCCGTGCCACGCGGTCAGCGACTTCTGGTTCCGCTTCGACCGCTGGGAGGGCGAACCGCGCGCCGCCGAGCCGGACAAGGCGTCCGAGGCGGTGTGGATCGACCCGGTCCGGCCGCCCGGCGACGTGATCCCGCACTGCGCGCTGGCGCTCGCCGCGATCATGCGCGGTGAGGCGTTCAGCGTCCACGGCTGGGCCTGACGCGGCGCCCTCCCCGCGACACGCTCCGCCTACGCCGGATCGGTGATCCGGACGCCGTCGGCGTCGCCGTCGGAGAGGAACGACGCGAGCGACCGCCCCTCCTCGGCGACGGCGGTGCGCTCGGCGCGGGAGAAGCGGCGCAGCGGGGTGACGACCACGGTGCTGGCATCGGCGCTCCAGGTCGCGGCGGCCCGACCGTCGACCAGCACCACGCGAGCGCCCGTGACGGACAGGCCGCGGTGGTCGTCGTCGATGATCCTGCTGCGGTCGTGGTAGCCGAGGATCGCGTTGTCGAAGGCGGGCAGGAACCGCACGGGAGCGGGCGTGTCGGGGTCGGGGCGCGGCGCGTCGGGGAGGTCGAGCAGTTCGCGGCCTCGCTCGTCCCGGAAGGCGACCAGCTCGTCGCGCATCGCGGCGATCGCGGCGGGCAGTCCCGCGAGCCCGCACCAGGCGCGCACGTCGGCCGAGGCGGCGGGCCCGAACGCGGCCAGGTAGCGCCGCACCAGCACCTGCCCCACCGGGTCGGACGCGTCCGCGGACGGAGGGTCGGGCTCGCGGCCGAGCCAGGAGGACAGCGGGACGTTGCGCACCCCCGCCCTGGTCCGCCACAGCCCGCGCGGCGGGATCTGCGCATTCGGGACGAGCGCGGAGACGAGCATCTCGCCCAGGGCGCGCGGCGACGGGTCCGGCCACCGTCCGGCGACCGCGCGCGCCAGCTCCGCCATGGTGCGCGGCTCGCCGTCGGCCGTCGCCGCCCGTCCCGCCGCCGCGAGCTCGTCGAGGTCCACCCCGGCGAACTCGCGGCGGTAGACCCCGAGGACCCGCTGGCGCAGCATCGGCTCGTGCCGGGCCCGCCAGGACAGGGCGTCCTCGGCGGTGACGAGGTGGACGGTGCGGCGCATGAGGTGCGTCCGCACCACGCGCCTTTCGGTCAGCAGGTCGGAGAGCTCCGCCGGGTCGAACGCGCGCAGCCGCGACCAGAGCCCGACGAACGGCTCCTGCGGTTCCTGCGCCTGCAGGCCGCAGAGGTGCCCGATCGCGTCGTGAGCCGGGAGGTCGGCGCGGTCGAGCAGCAGCTGCCGGGCGAGCGTCGCGCGGCCCAGCGCCCGGGTGTCGAGGACGGCCATCGGGTCAGGACGCGTCGTAGCCGCTGGCGACGTCCAGGACCCAGATGACGCCGAACCGGTCCTCGAGCATCCCGTAGAGAGGCGCCCACTGGGCGGGCCCAAGAGGCTGCCGGACGCTCGCCCCCTCGGAGAGCTTCTCCCAGTAGCCGGTGATCTCCTCGGCCGTCTCGCCGCGTACCGAGACGAAGAACGCGTTCTCGCCCCGGTTCCACGGCAGGCTCGACGGGACGTCGTACGCCATCACGCGGAAGCCGTTGCCGGCGGCCACCTGGCCCCACATCACCTGGTCCGCCTCGGCCGGGTCCTGCACGTTCCCGGCGTCCTTGTAGGTGATCACAGCCATGTCCCCGCCGAACACGGTCCGGTAGAAGGACAGCGCCTCGCGCGCATCGCCTCGGAAGTTCAGGTGCGTCACGGTGTCGACGGCCATTGCGGACTCCTCATCGCTCGGTTCGGTCGTGCCCGTTTCCTCGGGCTCGGTGTCCACCGTCGCAGGGGTAGCGGACAGGTTGTGGCCGCTTCTTCCGCGAGAATCGGGAGCATGCAGAAGACCTCAGCGCGGCTGCTGGAGCTGCTCTCGCTGCTCCAGGCGCGCCGGGACTGGCCGGGCGCGCTGCTGGCCGAGCGCCTGGACGTCAGCCCGCGCACGGTGCGCCGCGATGTCGACCGCCTGCGCGAGCTCGGCTACCCCATCGCCGCGATCAAGGGGCCGGACGGCGGGTACCGGCTCGCGGCCGGCACGGAACTGCCGCCGCTGCTGTTCGACGACGAGCAGGCCGTCGCCCTCGCCGTCGCCCTCCAGATCGCCGCCGCCTCCGGCGCGGGAATCGAGGACGGCGCGGCGCGCGCGCTGGCGACGATCAGGCAGGTCATGCCGTCCCGGCTGCGCCACCGGATCGACACCTTGCGGGTCACCGCCGTCGAGCGGCCGATGCCACGGCCGGAACCGCAGGTGGACGGCGGCGTGCTCATGGCGCTCGGCGCCGCCGTCCACGCCCGCGAGGTCGTGCGGTTCGACTACGCGTCCGCCTCGCCTCCGGAGGCGGGCGGCGGCGCCCCGGCCCCGCCGCGCCGGGCCGAGCCGCACCACCTCGTCACCTGGGGCGGCCGCTGGTACCTCGTCGCCTGGGACCTCGACCGCGAGGACTGGCGCACGTTCCGCGCCGACCGGATCACCCCGCGCACCCCGACGGGGCCTCGCTTCGCCCGCCGCGCCGTCCCCGGTGGGGACGTGGCCGCGTTCGTGGCGGGCCGTTTCCGCGGCTCCGGCGGCTCGGCCGACTGGCCCTGCCGCGGCGAGGTGATCCTTCACCTGCCCGCCGCGGCGGTGTCCCGCTACTCCCGGGACGGGCTCGTCGAGGAGCTCGGCCCGGACCGCTGCCGGCTCGTGCTGGGCTCGTGGTCCTGGCGCGGACTGGCCGCCGCCGTCGGGCGCTTCGACGCCGACTTCGAGATCGTCGGCCCCGCCGAGCTCAAGGACGCCTGCGCCCGCCTGGCCCGCCGCTACACCGCCGCCGCGTCCGCCGGCGGTGCGCGGCGCTGAGAAGGCGCCGAGAAGGCGCCTCTATTTCGCGACGGCCACGAGGCGCACGGCGAGGCCGGTGAAGACGGTGCCGCTGAAGATGTTGAGACCGCGCGCGACACGGCGGCTCCGCCGCAGCAGCCGGGCGAGGCGGCCGGACAGCAGCCCGACCGTCCCGTCCACGGCGAGGCCGATGAGCACGAGCGTCAGCCCGAGGACGAGGAACTGCACCATCGGGTGCCCGAGTGACGGATTCACGAACTGCGGCAGGAACGCGATGTTGAACAGGATGACCTTGGGGTTCAGCAGGTTGGTGACGACGCCCTGCCAGAACGCGCGGAGCCGCCCCGGCCCCGCGGGGGCGGCCTCCTCGCCGGTTTCACCGCGGTCCAGGAACGACCTCACCGCGAGGTAGAGCAGGTAGGCGGCGCCCGCCCAGCGCAGCACGTGGTAGAGCGTCGGAAGGGTGGTGAACAGCGCCGACAGGCCGAGCATCGCCGCGATCGCGTGGGTGAGCGCGCCGGTCGCCACTCCCACGGCGGCCATCACGCCGGTGCCGGGCCCGCCCCGTCCCCCCATGGCCACGATGAACATCATGTCGGGTCCGGGCGTGAGGCACAGGGCGAGCGCGGCGACGAGAAAGGCCACATAAAGGGATGTATCCAACATGCTCGCATCATCGAACGCCGGGCCGTCCCGACGCGACCCCTTAACCGAGCCGGCGCCGGACGGCCCGCGACGACGAGTGCGTCCTCTCGCGGAACCCCGCCGGAGGTGTCAGGTCAGGCCGGCAGGTCGGCGCTGCGGACGAAGTCCTCGACGGAGGTCGGCTTGACCTCCGGGTAGCGGTCGTTGTCCAGGGCGTCGAACTTGCCCTTTCCGGTGACCATGCACCACTGGTACTGCAGGGCCACGTAGTCGAAGGGGTTCTGCGTCGCCTTGGCGCGGCGCTCGATCTCGGCCCGCAGTTCATCGGCCGTTCCCAGCGTCCGCAAGGTGAGCTTCCGGCCGGTGCCGCGCTCGACGGCCTCGCGGAATTCGCGCATCGAGACGACCTCACCGGCGAAGCGGGCCGTCCCGCCGTCCGCCAGCGCCGGGTCGAGGGCGGCGGCGACGGTGTAGAGGGCCGTGTCCTGGACGGTGGTCAGGTCCATCGGCTGGTCGGGGTCGCCCCAGTGCGACAGCGTCCCCTTCTCCCAGTCGATGAGGTCCATGAAGCCGGTCATCACCTCGACGAACGCGCCGTTCAGCACCGACAGCACGCCCAGCCGCGAGCCCGCGAACAGGGCCGCCGCCCGCCGCCGCCAACCGATCATGACGTTGTCGCCGTCGTCGAGCTTGGTGATGTCGATGGCGAAGTCGGAGGGGACGAACCGGGCCGCGCCGGCCCGCTCGGCGGCCGCCAAGAGGTTCGCCTGACCGTCGATGATGAGCTCCGGGCCGCCCTGGACGGCGGAGACGACGGTCCGCGCCTCGCCGATGGCGCCGGCAAGCCGGTCGGCCGGGTCGGTGATGTCGCCCTCGACCAGCTCGACTCCCCTGGCCCGCAGGGCGTCGAGCGCTCGCTTCTTCTCACCGGCGGCGCCGGGGCGCACCAGCGCGCGCACGGTCACCTCCCGGTCCAGGAAGGCCGACACGATCCGGCCGCCGAGCAACCCGGTCGCGCCCACGACGAAAACGTCTGCCTGTGCTGCCATCGTCCTTGATCTCCTTGCGTCGTCATGCCGTACCGCCCCCGCAAGGCGAGCTCGCCTCGGGTGGGCGATCACGAAGGTAAACTCTGAAACCAGTTACAAGGTCAAGCGGCGAAGGCGGTTCACATGCGCATCGGGGAACTCGCCAGGCGCACGGGGGTCGACGAGCAGCTCCTCCGCTACTACGAGAAGCAGGGCCTGCTCACGCCCGAGCGGTCTCCCAACGGCTACCGCGACTACGCCGAGGCCGACGTGGGCGCGGTGCGGAAGATCCGCGCCCTGCTGGCCGCCGGGCTGTCCACCGCCACCATCGCCCAGGTCGGCTCGTGCCTGCGCGACGACTCCCTGCCGACTCCCGCGTGCGCGGGGGTCATCGGGCGCCTGCGCGACGAACGCGCGAGGCTCGACCAGGCCATCGGGGGTCTCCTGGAGGCCCGCGCCGCCCTCGACGACGTCATCGACCGCGGTGAGGGCCACGAGGTCCCGCGCGGTGACTTCTCCACCGGCGAGCCCTCTTGGGCAAGCGCGCCGACCAGGCCGAGGTAGCGCTCGCTGCTCGGGCCAGGTGTCACCTGGTGCTGGGTACAGGGTCGAGTCGGGTCTCCGCGTCATGGTCCCGGCAGGGCTCCGGCCTCTAGCGTCGAGGCCATGAGCAGCGAAGTCATGGTGCGGATCAGCCGGGTCAGCAAGACCTACGGCCGCCGCGACAACAGGGTGGCGGCGCTGGACGACGTCTCCGTCGCCTTTCCCGGCGGGCGGTTCACCGCCGTCATGGGACCGTCGGGATCGGGAAAGTCCACCCTTCTCCAGTGCGCCGCGGGAATCGACCGTGTCGACGCCGGCGACGTGGAACTGGCCGGGACTTCGCTGAACGGGCTGAGCGAGGGGGCGCTGACCCGGCTGCGCCGCGACCGCATCGGGTTCGTCTTCCAGGCGTTCAACCTCGTGCCGTCGCTGACGGCCCAGCAGAACGTCGCGCTGCCGCTCATGCTGGCGGGGAAGCGGCCGAAGCGCCGGGACGTGGACGCCGCGCTGGACCGGCTGGGGCTGGCGGAGCGGCGGCGGCACCGGCCCGGCGAGATGTCGGGCGGCCAGCAGCAGCGGGTCGCGATCGCCCGCGCGCTGGTGACGCGCCCGAAGGTGCTGTTCGCGGACGAGCCCACCGGCGCGCTGGACTCGCGCTCGTCCCGCGAGGTCATGACGCTGCTCCGGGACCTGGTGGACCGCGAGGGGCAGACGATCGTGATGGTCACCCACGACCCGGTCGCGGCGTCGGTCGCCGACGAGGTGCTCTTCCTCGCCGACGGCCGGATCGCCGGGAGCCTGGAGGCCCCGACGCCGGAGCTGGTCGCGGCGCGGATCACCGGGCTGGAGGCGGCGCAGTGATCCGGATCGCGCTGGCCACCCTGCGCAGCCGGGCGGCGAGTTACGCCGGGGCCTTCCTGGCGCTGGCCCTGGGCACGAGCATCATCGCGGTGATGGCGATCACCCTGCGGGCGGTGACGTCCACCGAGTTCCACGGCCCGCAGCGGTACGCGCAGGCCCCGGCGGTGGTGACGGCGCCGGTGACGGTGGAGCTGAAGGACGACGACGGCGACCCGCGCGAGTTCCCGGTGAGCCGGCCGAGCCCGCTGCCCCCGCAGGCCGTCCGGGCCCTGTCCGGCACCGGCCGGACGGTCGCGGACCGGACGTTCGCCGCGCGGCTTCCCGGCGGCCCGGACGCGCAGGTGGGCCATCCCTGGAGCACCGCCGCGTTCACCCCGTACCGGCTGGTGAAGGGGCACGCGCCGGAGTCGTCGCGCGAGATCGTGGTCGGCGGCGGTGACCCGTCGCTGGTCGGCGGGACCGTCCGGGTCGCGACCGGCTCCGGCTTCGGGGACTACACGGTCGCGGGCGTCACGGCTCCGGTGTGGTTCGAGCACGCCGTGTTCTTCGCCGACGGGGAGGCGGCGCGGCTGTCGCCCGAGGTCAACGCCGTCGTCGCGTACGGCGACGCGGCGTCGGTGCGCGCGGCGGTCCAGGGGACGGGCGTGCGAGTGCTCACGGGTGACGACCGGCTGCTGGCCGAACGCGACCAGGCCGGCGGCCGCGACCAGCTCCGCGACGCGGAGGGGATGGCGGGCACGTCGATGATGCTGGTCGTCTTCGTCGTGGTCTTCGTCGTCATCGCCACCTTCGCCTTCGTGGTCGAGCAGCGGCGCCGGGAGATGGCGCTGCTGCGGACGGTGGGCGCGACGCCGAGGCAGGTGCGGCGGATGGTGCTCGCCGAGGCGTTCGTGCTGGCCGTCCTGGCGTCGGCCCTCGGGTGCGCGATCGGCGCCCGGTCGACCGGGATCCTGCGCGCCTGGATGGTGGACCACCGCGTCGCGCCGCCCTGGCTCGCGGTCGACACCCGTCCCGCCCCGCTGGTGATCTCGTTCCTGCTGGGTCTGCTGTCGGCGATGGCCGGCACGGTCGTGGTGTCGTGGCGGGCCGGGCGCGTCCGCCCTGCGGAGGCGCTGCGGGAGGCCACCGGCAGGCGCCGGGCGGCCACGCCGGTGCGGCTGGTGCTCGGCGGCGTCCTGCTCGCCCTCGGCGTCTACAAGAGCGCGGGCACCGTCCAGTCCAACCAGGTCGTGGCGCTCAGCATGCAGAACTACCTGTTCGTTCCCGTCCTGCTGGTGGGCGGGTGCGCGCTGCTGACCCCGCTGCTGATCCGTCCCGTGCTGGCCGCGCTGGCCTGGCCGCTGCGCCGGCTCGGCGCGGGCGCGATGGTGGTCCGCGAGGGCGCGCTGTTCGCCGGGCGGCGCACCGCCGCCGTCGCCACCCCGGTGGTGCTGGCCGTCGGCCTCGGCGCGGCGCTCTTCACGGCGCAGGACGCGGCGAACGCCGCGAACGTGGCGGGGTTGCGCGCCGGGAGCAGCGCCGACTACGTCCTGACGGCCGAGGGCGACGGCGGGATCGGCTCGGCCGTCGTCGACCGGGTGCGCGCCGTCCCGGGCGCCGCGGTCGCGGCCTACACCCCCGCCGAAGTGCGGCTGAGCGGGGACGGCGACCGCTATCTGGGCACGCTGTCGGCCTTCGCCGTCGACCCGCGGGCGCTGACCGCGACGCGGCATCCGGACGTCGTGGACGGGTCCCTCGAACGGCTCGGCGACGACTCCCTCGTCCTGGACCGCGACAGCGCACGGGAGTTCGGCGTCCGCACCGGGGACCGGGTGCGGGCCTGGCTGCCGGACGGCACGTCCACGGCGCTGCGCGTGGCCGCCCTGACCCGCACCACGGTCACCGGCGAGATCGGCTACATCCCCGCCGCCTCCACCGGCGGTGGCCGCCCGGCTCAGATCGAGGTGAAGGTGGCGGCGGGCGGCGACGCCTCCGCCGTGGCCGCGGCGCTGCGCTCGGCCGTGCGCGACCGGCCCGTGCGGATGTCCGCCAGGTCGTCCCTGCTCGACGCGGAGCAGGCCGAGCAGCAGCGCAAGAGCGGGCTCGCCACCGGGAACGTGTTCGGGATCGCGCTGGCGTTCGCCCTGATCGCGATCGCGAACACCCTGGTGATGGCGGCCCCGGACCGCCGCCGCGAACTGTCGGCCCTCACCCTGGCCGGCGCCACGCGGCGCGAGACGCTGACGTTCGTGGCCGCCGAGACCGTGGTGGCGACGGTCGCCGGCGCGATCCTCGCCGGGGCGGCGGCCGTCGCCGTCGTGGCGGGCCAGCGGGCGGCGCTGACCGGGCTGGTGGGCGACTTCCCGCTGACCGTCCCGTGGACCTCCGTGCTCACGGTCACCGGGATGTGCGCCGCGGTCGCCGTCTGCACGTCCGTGGTCGCCACCCGCCTTCTCGCCGGCGGGCCGGCCCCGCGCGGCGAGTGATCCGTCCCCGATCCCGTGACCGATCCGTCAGCCGGCCCGCAGCCGCACGTCACCGCTGTTGCTGCGGGCCTCCAGCGCGGACGGGGACGCGCCGTCCCCCGGGACGGCGACGTCCCGCCGGCCGGAGATCGTGTCGGCGGTGGTCCGGTACCGGCCCGGCGGGACCGCCAGCCGGATGTCACCGGTGTTGGTCGTCACGGCCGCTCGCTGCGGCGCGGCGGCGAACGCCAGCCCGACGTCCCCGGTGTTGGTCCGCGCCTCCACGGCGGACGAGCGCAGCGCCGTGGCCGTCACCTCGCCCGAGTCGGTCGTCGCGCGGACGCGCCCGGCCACGTCCCGGAGGTCGAGATCGCCGCTGCCGGACGTCCAGGACACCGCGCCGGTGAGCCCGGCCACGGTGACGTCGCCCGTGTCGGCGCGCACCTCGACCTCGGTGGCCGCCGGCACCCGGAGGACGTACCCGGCCTTGCAGTGCGTGGCGCGCTTGCCGTTCCCGTCGCGGCAGCCGCCCGCCAGCCGGAGCAGGTCCCCGTCCCAGACCTCCTTGAGGTCGAGGAAGCGCCCGTCACGCGACCGACGCTCGACGTCGACGCGCCCGCTCCCGCCCGCCGCGACCAGCACGTCACCGCTGTCGAACTCCACGACGACCTTGGTCACCGCGTGGATCCGCGAGTAGCGGACGGTCGGCTGCGAAGGATCGTCCGAACCGCTCAGCCACACCCTCCCGCCGACGGTCCCGGCGCCCAGCAGCGCGACGGTGGCGGCTCCCCCGAGCGCGATCCAGGCCGTCCGCAGGCCCCTCATCGCTCACTCACCGCTGAGGAACCTCAGCACGGCCAGGACCCTGCGGTGCTCCTGCGGGGTTCCGGGCAGGTCGAACTTGGCGAAGATCCCCGCGACGTGCTTGGCGACGGCGCTCTCGCTGACCACCAGCTCCTCCGCGATCCCGCCGTTGGACCGGCCCTCGGCCATGAGCCGCAGCACCTCGTGCTCGCGGGGCGTCAGCCGGTCGAGCGGGCCGTCGCTGCGGCTCAGCAGCTGCGACACGACCTCCGGGTCGATCGCGGTCCCGCCCTGGGCGACCCGCCGGACCGTCGCCAGGAACTCCTCCATGTCCGCGACCCGGTCCTTCAGCAGGTAGCCGAAGCCGGTGGTGTCGCCTCGCAGCAGCTGCGCGGCGTGCCGCTCCTCGACGTACTGCGACAGCACCAGGACGCCCGGGCGCGGCCCGTTCTCCCGCAGCTTCAGAGCGGCGCGCAGTCCCTCGTCGGTGTGGGTGGGCGGCATCCGCACGTCCACGACCACCAGGTCGGGGTCGTGCGCGTCCACCGCCTCCAGGAGGGCGTCGGCGTCGCCCACCGCAGCGGCGACGGTCATGCCGCCGAGCTCCAGCAGCCGGACGAGGCCCTCCCGCAGCAGGAACGAGTCTTCGGCGATCACAATGCGCATGGCAGTTCCACGGTCAGGCGGGTCGGGCCGCCGGTCGGACTGGACAGGGACAGGGTGCCGTCGACGGACGCGACCCGGCGCGACAGCCCGGCCAGGCCGCTGCCGCCCGCCGTGCTCGCGCCGCCGCGGCCGTCGTCGACGACGGTCAGCACGATCCGGTCGTCCCGGCGCGCGAGGGCCACCTCGGCCCGGGACGCGCCCGCGTGCTTGACGACGTTGGTGAGCGCCTCGGAGACGACGAAGTACGCCACCGACTCCAGCGCGGGGGCGGGCCGTTCGGGCAGATCGACCCGGACGTCCACGGGGATCGGGGTCCGTCCCGCGAGCCCGGACAGCGCCGCGTCGAGGCCCAGCTCGTCGAGCACGGCGGGATGCAGGCCGCGGATGAAGTCGCGCAGCTCGGTCAGCGCCAGCTTGGCCTCCTCATGGGAGCGGGCGACGACGTCCCGGGCGGGCTCGGGCAGGTCCTTGAGCGTCGCGCGGGCGATGCCGAGGTTCATCGCCAGCGACACGAGCCGCTGCTGAGCGCCGTCGTGCAGGTCGCGCTCGATCCGGCGGCGCTCGGCGTCGGCGGCCTCGACCGTCGCGGCCCGGCTCGCCGCCAGCCCGGACATCCGGCGGGCCAGCGCCGCGCGCTCCTGGCGCCGGGTCGGCCCGAGGAACGCGCGCGCCACCGCGAGATCGGCGCGCGCCAGTGCGGCGGCCAGCGCGGGGCCGAGCAGGAGGAGCAGCAGCCCGGCGACGGTCATCGCGGCGACGGCGAGAGGCGCGTGGGGGTTCCAGCCGAGCGGCCCGTCCGGCGGCAGCGTCCAGGCGTGGACGGGCGCGGTGGCGAGCAGCAGCCCGCCGCTCCAGACCGCGCCGACCAGCGCCGCCATGGCGACCGCGAGCGGCCCGGCCACGAAGTGGTAGGCGACCTGGCGCCAGGCTCCGGCGGTGAAGGGCCACCGCCGCCAGGACGGCCTCGGACGGTCCCCGGCGGGATCGGCGCCGGTGAAGGCGGTGATCCTGGAACGGTGCAACGCGGTGCAGCCGCGCACCACGGCCAGGACGACGACCAGCACCACGACGGGGGCGACGACCGACCGCGCGAGCTCGATGCCGACCGCGATCGGGAAGGCGACGGCGGCCAGGCCCGCCAGCCCCACCGCACCGCCCGCCGCGACCTGCGCCGTCGCCAGCCAGGTGGCGGCCCTCACCGGCGAAACGCACCACGCCCGGATCCCCTCGCGCGTCGGGGACCAGCGCGGACTCAAGATCACAGGCGTCACGGTATCCGACGCCCGCCGCCGCCGAACCCCGGCCGCGCCCGCCGCCCGCCCCCGTCCGGATCCCGGACGGGGACGGGCACCGCGGTCAACCGGCGACGAGGTGTTCGGGGTCGGCGGACTCGGCCGCGGTCGGAGCAGCCGCGCCCGCACGCGGCAGCACGAGGCAGACCAGCAGCCCGGCGACCATCCCCGCCGCGGTGAGAAGCACCACGACGAGTTCGCCGTGGGCGGTGGCCGCGCGCAGGGCACCACCGGTCTTGCCACCGGTGCCGATCTCGGCGAGCGCGGTGAACACGGCCAGGCCGATGGCGTTGCCGATGTTGAGGGTCGTGGAGGCGATGCCGTTGGCGACGCCCTGCTCGTGGGCGGCGGTGCCGGTGGCGGCGGCGATCCACATGGCCGTCCAGACGATGCCCTGGCCGACGCCGGAGACGATGAGCCCGGGCACGAGCAGCCCGTAGCCGGCGCCGGCGTCGAACCCGGCCGCCATGACGGCCGTGCCGGCGGCCCCGATCGCGAAGCCGATGAGCAGCGTGGCGCGCAGGCCGATCCGGGTGGTCAGCCGCTCGCCGAGCTGGGTGCCGGTGGCGATCGCCACCGACGGGACCAGGAAGGCCAGCCCCGTCTGCAAGGCGCTGTAGCCGTGCACGCTCTGCATGAGCACGGTCAGGAAGTACGGCAGCACGCCGAAGGTCGCCATGTAGATGAAGGTGACGCTCAGGCCGATGGTCAGGCTCCGGTTGCGGAACAGCCGGAACGGCATGAGCGGATCGGCGCTGCGCCGTTCGATGACCGCGAACGCCGCCAGCAGCGCGGCGGCCGCCGCGAGCGCGCCGATCACCAGCGGGTCCGCCCAGCCCTCCTCGGGCCCCTCCACCAGGGCGAACACCAGCAGCGTCGCGCCCGCGGTGACGGTCAGCGAGCCGGGCAGGTCGAAGCGCCGCCGCGGCCCGCGGGCCGGGTCGGGCGGGATGACCGCCAGCGCGGCGAGCGCCACGAGGCCGGCCAGCGGCACGTTGACGTAGAAGACGGCGGGCCAGCCGAGGTTCTCCGTGAGCACGCCGCCGAGCAGCGCCCCGATGGTCAGGCCGCTGGCGCCCGCGCCGCCCCAGACCGCCAGCGCCCGGTTGCGCTGCGGCCCCTCGGCGAACAACGTGTTGATCAGCGACAGGGTGGACGGCAGCAGCAGCGCGCCGCCGATCCCCTGCACCGCGCGCGCCAGGACGATCGCGGCGGGGGACGGCGCGAGGCCGCCCGCCAGGGACGACACGGCGTACAGGGCCAGGGCGAGCACGAAGACGCGGCGGCGGCCGAGCAGGTCGGCCGCGCGGCCGCCGAACAGCAGGAACCCGCCCGCGAACACGACGTAGGCGCTCACCACCAGCTGCTGCGTCTGGCCGGGAAAGCCGAGTTCGGCGCCTATCTCCGGGAGCGCCACGAACACGATGTTCAGGTCCAGCGCGTAGATCAGTTGCGCGAGCGCCAGCAGGGCCAGGATCCAGCCCGGCCGCCCGGCGGGCTGCCTCGTTACAGCGGACATGCCAAGGACACCCTTCGCGGTCTCTAGGGGGACGGGCGGCGGAGGGAGCCGCCACCCGGGGTACGACTGTACGAATACTCGCGTACAGTCGTACAAACTTGCAAGGGAACCCGGCGGATCGTTCGACCGTCGCGCTACGGTTGGACCATGAGGTACCGCCACCCGGACCGCGACCAGATCCGCGTCGACGGGGTGCTGTCGGCGCTCGGCCATCCGGTGCGGCTGGCCGCCGTCCGCGTGCTGGACGGCGCCGACGAGCGCAACTGCGGCAGCGTGCTCGCCGAACTGGGCATCACGTCCAAGTCGACGATGACCCACCACTGGCGCGTGCTCCGCGACAGCGGCGTGATCTTCCAGGAGCCGTCCGGCCGGGAGAACCTGCTGACCCTGCGCCGCGACGACCTGGACGCCCGCTACCCGGGCCTGCTGGACGCCGTCCTCGCCGGCGCCCGCACCGACGAGAGCGGCTCCTGACCCCCTTGTCCTGTCGCGTTCCCCGCCGTCAGAGGTCGAGCACCAGAGCCCGGTGGTCGGACACCTCGGGCGCGGCCGCGATCTCGAACCGTGCCACCGCGCCGGGGTCGGAGACCAGCAGGTAGCTCGCGTGCCGAAGCGGCTTCGGGTAGCGGGACGTCCGGGTGTCGGCGCCGCCGACCAGGTCGGTCAGCCCGAGGTCCGCGAGGGTCTTGAAGGTCGTGCTGTCGGGGAGCAGGTTGAAGTCGCCGCACACCACGGTCAGGTCGCCGTCCTCGCGCGCCCCCTCGACGAGGTCGGCGAGCCGTTCGGCCTGCGCTTGGCGGGCCGGGGTGTCGGCCTTGCCGCGCGGATCGCGCAGGCCGTGGAGGTTCACGACGGTGACGAACCGCTCCGCCCGGCGGTCGTGCACGCGCACGGCCAGCGCGGCGCGGGGCCGGCCGTCGTTCGGCCATCGGTCACGGTGCTCGGTGTAGGCGCCGTGCACGAACGCGGACCGGATGCCGACGACGGGAAGGTCCTCGGCGACGAAGGTGGCCAGCCCGAAGTCCTGCCTGTGGAACCGCTGCCGCCGATCCTGGACGGGACCCGCGTCGCTCGCGGTGAACAGCCCGTGGTGGTGCGGGAGGCGCTCGCGGACATCGGCCAGGAGGTTCGCCCGCTGGGGCAGCGACCGGTCCGCGTCGTCGAAGCGCGTCCAGCCGCCGAGGCCCGGCGTGTGGGTGACCTCTTGCAGGCACAGGACGTCGGCGCCGCACGCGTCGAGCCAGGGGGCGAGGTCGTCGAACATCGCGCCACCCCAGGCGTTCAGGGAGATGATCCGCACGTGGACCCAATCTAGATCCGCCGCGCCGGGCGGGCCAGCCGCATGACGGCCGCTCGCCGGACGGGCGATGATGCCCGCCCGGCGAAAGGCGCCTTGCGGCTAGTCCTCGACGGTGAACTCCGTGGTGACCGGGGAGGGCCCGAGCACCCACGACGCGGTGAGCTTCACCTTGGTGCCCGCCGGGACCGACGGGTCGACGGAGATCCTGAACTGGGCGCCGACCTCGCCGGACGGGATGCTGCCGTCGGAGGGCAGGTCGCTGAAGTAGGCGCGGACGCCGGGGTTGTCGGTCGTCAGGTTGATCCGGGCGCCGAACGGGTGCCAGATGTCGCCGAGGCCGACCGCCCCGAAGTTCTCCGCGTTGCCCGGCTGGTGCCGCACCGGCCCGAGGACGCCGACGGAGTACTTCTTGGGCACGCCGATGGCGCCGACGAACTGCTTGGCGGTGCTCAGGGCGGCCATGACGGTCGCGAAACGCGGCCGGTCGTAGGCCGTGGCGTCCATGGCGAACGTGGCGCTGGTCGCCCCGGCCGGAACCACCACGTAGGCCGGGAACGACACGGCCGCGCTCTCGTACGGGATCTTGCGCAGGTCCACGGCGAGCCCGCCGATCGGCGCCGGGGACTTGAGCTTCACCGTCCCGGTGATCTTGCTTCCCTCCACGGCGATGCGCTTGTCCACGGTGAAGGAGGTGACGTCCTGCACCCGCGCGTCGATCGGGTCGACGGTGACGGACGTCTCCGCGACGGAGCCGCCGACACCGGCGGTCAGCCGCGTCACGGTCCCCGGGCTGGTCGCGGACTGCACCCGGATCGGGAAGCTGACGCTGCGCTCCCCGGCGGGCACCGTCGCCCTGTGCTTGGTCGCCTGCCAGTAGGTCAGGTCCTCGTACTCGTTGCCGTCAAGGAGGTCGACGACGACGCCGCCGGCGGGAGCCGGCTCGGCCAGGGTGACGGTCTGGATCGCCTGCTCCCCCGAGGTGATCCTCGACGGCGACACGGTCGTGGACGCGACCGTGACCTCGGCCGCCGACGCCCGCAGCGGGGCGAACACCGCCGCGGCCAGTGCGAGGGGCAGCACGACGCCGGCGGCACGCCGAACGGAGAAAGCGGAAGTCGATGCGTTCATGGGCCCAGTCAATGATCTTCGACGACCCCGCACCAGATCGCGCCCCCACACGTTCGATCTCCGTAAGAACTCCCCCCACCAGCGTGACCGCCCCGTCACGCGGCCTCACAATGCTCGGGTGACCCGACCCAGGATCCGCGTCGCCGCCTACGTGATCCGGCTCCGCGCCGTCCCCGAACTCCTCGTCCTCGACCACGAGGCGCGACAAGCGGTCCGGTGGGAGGAAGGTAAGGTCCAGGGCAGCGACGTGATCACACAAGACGAGCGCATCACCCCGGAGGTGGCGTGGTGAGTGCCCTTGGGATACGCCTGCGGCCGGTCACTGAAGACGATCTCGCCATGTTCCGGCGTTTCGCGACGGAGCCGGGATTGATCGGCCTGGACTGGACGGGGTTCCGCGACGCACAGGCCCCGGCGCGGCGCTACGCCTCCGACGGCTACCTGGGCGAGGACGAAGGCAGGCTCATCGTCGAGGCCGACGGCACGGCCGCAGGCTTCGTGAGCTGGTCGGCACGGGGGTCCGGGGTCTCCCGGTACTGGGAGATAGGGATCGCCCTGCTACCCGACTGGCGTGGGCGCGGCATCGGCTGGCGCGCTCAGGCGATGCTCTGCGAATACCTCTTCACCCACACCCCGGCCGAACGCATCCAGGCGGCCACCCATCCTGAGAACGTCGCGGAACAGAAATCGCTTGAGAAGGCCGGATTCACTCTGGAGGGCGTCCTGCGCGCGGTGGAGTTCCGCGCCGGCCAGTGGCGTGACGGCTGGATGTACAGCAGATTGCGCAACGATCCGCCCCCGCCGTCCCGGCCGTGACGAGTTATTGGGGCGTGGCGGCCTTGGTGGGGAAGTCTTCGATGCCGAGGACTCGCAGCAGGTCCAGCCGCTCGCGGGTTTCGGCGTCGGCGGGGGTGAGCACCAGCAGCTGCTGACTCTGGTCGGGAGTGACCAGCGTTTCGCAGTCCAGCAGCATGCGGCCCACTCGCGGATGCAGCATGGTCTTGCGGTCGGCGCGCCGGACCGCCACCTCGTGCTCGGCCCAGAGCCGCCGGAAGTCGGCGCTGGCGGCCTGCAATCGTTCGATGAGTCCGGCGACCGCGGGGTCACCGGTGCGGCGGCCGGCGGCCGCGCGCAGGTCGGCCACGATCTGGCGGCCGTAGTGCTCCTGCTCCTCCACCGGGGCGACCGCGCGGGCGGCGGGGTCGGTGAACCAGCGGTGGACGACGTAGCGCCGGTCGCCGGAGAAGCCCGTGTGGTCGCCGGTCAGCAGGACGGCCGTCCGGTTCTGGGCGAGGACCTCGCCCAGGTCGGACAGCACCAGCGCCGGGGTCTCGCCGAGCAGGTCGAGCATGCGCATCAGGCCGGCGCGGGCCAGGCGGGCCGTTCCGTCGGCGGGCGGGGGCCGGTGGCCGGCCAGGTGGAACAGGTGGTCGCGTTCGTCGTCGGACAGCCGCAGGGCCCGGGCCAGCGCGCCGAGCAGCTGAGGCGAGGGCTGGCTGCTGCGGCCTTGCTCGAGGCGCACAACGTAGTCCACCGACATGCCGGCGAGCATGGCCACCTCTTCCCGGCGCAGGCCGGTGGTGCGGCGCCGGGGGCCGTCGGCGATGCCGACCTCGGCCGGGCGGATCGCCTCGCGGCGGCGGCGCAGGAAGTCGGCGAGCTGGTCACGTTGCACGACCCCATCGTCCCTCGCGGCGGGCGGGCGTATCCAGGGAGCGGCTCTCCCACGATGAACGCTCCGCTCCCGCACGTCCCGGCTCGGGCGCAGGGTTGGAGGACGACCCCGAGAACGGAGACCTGATGCAGACACGGACACTGGGCGACCATGGACCGGCCACTTCCGCGCTGGGCCTGGGCGCGATGGGCATGTCGGGCGCTTACGGTGCGGCCGACCGCGCGGAGAGCATCGCCACCGTGCACGCGGCGCTGGACGGCGGCGTCACGCTGATCGACACCGGCGACTTCTACGCCATGGGCCACAACGAGCTGCTGCTCGCCGAGGCGCTGCGCGGCCGGGACCGCGACGGCTACCAGCTGAGCGTCAAGTTCGGCATGCTGCGGGGCCCGGGCACGGAGTTCGGCGGGCCGGACGGCCGCCCCGAGGCGGTGAAGAACTTCCTGGCCTACTCGCTGACCCGGCTCGGCACCGACCACATCGACGTCTACCGCCCCGCGCGGCTGGATCCGGCGGTGCCGATCGAGGAGACGGTGGGCGCGATCAAGGAGATGATCGACGCCGGGTACGTGCGGTACCTGGGGCTCTCGGAGGTCGACGCGGCGACGATCCGCCGGGCGCACGCCGTGCACCCGGTCGCCGACCTGCAGATCGAGTACTCGCTGATCTCCCGTGCGGTGGAGGCGGAGGTCCTGCCGACGCTGCGGGAGCTGGGCATCGGCCTGACCGCGTACGGCGTGCTCGGCCGCGGCCTCATCTCCGGCCACTGGAGGGCCGGCCGCACCGCGGGCCCCGGCGACGGCCGCGGCTCCAGCCCGCGGTTCGCCGCCGGGAACGTGGAGCACAACCTCGCCCTCGTGGAGGCGCTGCGCCGGATCGCCGACGCGAAGGGGGCCACCGTCGCCCAGCTGGCCATCGCCTGGGTGGCCGCGCAAGGCCGGGACATCGTGCCGCTGGTCGGCGCCCGCACCCGCGAACGGCTGGCCGAGGCGCTGCCCGCGATGGAGCTGGACCTCACCGCGGACGACCTCGCCGAGATCGAGAAGGCGGTGCCGCCGGGCGTGGCGCGCGGCGATCGGTACCCGTCCGCGTTCATGTCCACCCTCGGCGTGGGGAACTGAGCACCCGCACCGAGCCTTCTCCGTCCGGCCGATAAGGCATGCTTTGCCGGATGACGGCCCCGGCGACTGCCCGATGACGATGACAGGACAAACCGAACTGCTCGGGTTGGCGGCCGGGGCGCTCATCGCGTCGGTGACGGCGCCGGTCGGGGTGTCGGGAGCGGTGTTCCTGTTGCCGGTCCAGCTCAGCGTTCTGAACGTGCCCAGTCCGGCGGTCACCCCGACGAACCTCTTGTTCAACGTGGTCGCCGGGCCTGGTGCGCTGGCGCGCTATCACCGTCGCGGGCAGTTGAGCGGTGCGTTGACCCGGCTGCTGATCCTGGGGACCCTGCCCGGCGTCGTCGTCGGAGCGGTCATCCGGGTCTTCGCCGTCCCCGGTCCGACCGTCTTCCGCGCCCTGGTGGGCCTGCTGCTGGCACCGTTGGGCCTGTGGCTGTGCGCCCGTACCCTGCGCCCTCCGCGCGGTGACCGTGCAAGCGCCCCGTCCGAACGCTTCGTCGTCGGGCTCTCGCTGGCGGTCGGCACGGTCGGCGGCGTCTACGGCATCGGCGGTGGCTCCATCCTCGGGCCCATCCTCGTCGGCCGCGGCATGCCCGTCGCGCAGGTTGCGCCCGCCGCTCTCGCCTCCACCTTCCTCACCTCGGTGACCGGCGCTCTGACCTACGCCGCGCTCTCGTTCACCGCGCACGGCGACATCGCGCCGGATTGGCCGCTCGGGTTGAGCTGCGGCCTCGGCGGGCTGGCCGGCGGCTACCTGGGCGCGCGGCTGCAACCCCGGCTGCCCGAGACCGCCCTCCGCCTGACCCTGGGCGCCTTGGCCACCGCCCTGGCATTCGTCTACCTCGTCCAAGCGGCCGCCTGACCCCATGGGGCGCGTAGATCAGGCGAGGCGGTAGCCGATGCCGGGGGTGGTCGTGATGACGGGTGGTCCGCCGAGCTTGCGGCGCAGCCGTCCGATCGTCACGGTCACGGTGTTGGTGAACGGGTCGGCGTTCTCGTCCCAGACCTGCTCCAGCAGCGCCTCGGTGCTGAGGAAGCCGGGGCTGGCCCGCATCAGCGCGTGCAGCAGGGCGAACTCCTTCACCGACAGGTTCAGGTGCCGGCCGTCGCGGACGGCGGTCCGGCGGACCGGGTCCAGCTCGATCCCGGCCGCGCGCAGGATGCGCGGCCGGCCGTCCGGCCTGCGACGGGCCAGGGCCTGGACGCGCAGGACCAGCTCCGGGAAGTGGAACGGCTTGGCGAGGTAGTCGTCGGCTCCGAGGGTGAGGCCGCTGACGCGGTCGTCCGGCGTTCCGGCCGCGGTCAGCATCAGCACCATCGGACGGTCCCGCCGTTCGCTGATCATCTGGCAGAGGGTGTCGCCGTGCAGGCCGGGCAGGTCGCGGTCGAGGACCACGACCTCGTAGGCGGTGGTATCGAGCCTGGCGGCGGCCCCCAGCCCGTCGTGGGCGAGGTCGACGGCCATCCCCTGGTCGCGAAGGCCCTCGGCGACGACGGCGGCGAGCGACCGGGCGTCCTCGACCACCAGGACCCTCACTCCGCCGCCCCGGCCTGAACGAGCGGGGACGTGGGCGCGGGCGCGTGGGCGGGGGCGGGCGGCAGGGTGATGTCGACCCGCAGGCCGCCCTCGGGCGGGGCGAGCAGGTCGAGCCGTCCGCCATGCGCCGCGGCGATCGCCGCGACGATCGACAGGCCGAGGCCGGAGCCGTTCTCCGAGCCCGTGCGGTCGTCGCCGAGGCGCGCGAAGGGCTGCGCGAGCCGGTCCACGTCCCGCTGGTCGAGGACGGCTCCGCCGGTCCGCACGACGAGCCGCACGCCGGCGCCCTCCCGGAAGGTCGCGACGCGCACCCGGCCGCCCGGCTCGTTGTGGGTGACGGCGTTGTCGAGGACGTTCTCAACCATCCGGACGAGCAGCGCGGAATCGCCCCGGATGCTCGCACCGGCCCGCAGTTCGGTCGTCACCTCCAACCGTTTCGCGGCGATTCCCGTGGCGCGGTCGGCCACCGCACGCGCGACCAGGTCGTCGACGGAGACGTCGGCGCCGCCGGCCAGGGCGCCGTGCTGGGCCCGGGCCAGGACGAGGAACCCGTCGAGCAGCCGGTCCACCCGGTCCAGCTCGGGACGCAGCCGGTCGGCGAGGGCGAGCGCCTGCCGCTGCGCGCCCGGCTTGGCGGACGCGACGTCCAGCGACGCCCGCATGGTCGCCAGCGGGGTGCGCAGTTCGTGCGAGGCGTTGGCGACGAACCGGCGCTGCGCCGCGAACGACGCCTCCAGCCGTTCCAGTAGCCCGTCGATGGTGTCGGCGAGGTCCTTCACCTCGTCCACCGGACCGGTGACGGCCAGCCGCCGGTCCAGGTCGTCGGCGGAGATCCGCCGGGTCGCCGCGGTGATCAGGCGGAGCGGGCGCAGCACCCGGCGGGCGAGCAGCCGGCCGACAAGCAGGGAAAGGACCGCCATCACGACCAGGGCGAGCAGCATTCCCGCCAGCAGTTGCCGGGAATGCTGCGCGTTCGTCTCGGCCAACTGGTCCTGAAGCCGCCGGATGTGCTGCTGCGCCGCAGCCGGGTCGCCGCTCTGGGGCGGGGCCTGCCCGCCCAAGGGGACGCTCGTCCCCCGGTCGCCGGAGAACAGGAAGGTGAGCGCCGACAGCCCGATCCCGGACACCAGGAACACCGCGGCGTACAACACCGTGAACCGGAGCCCGACGGTCCCCCTGCGCAGCCTGATCATCCCTCCAGCATGCCCGGCCGGACCTAACAGCGGGATGACGAGCACGGTTCGGGTCACGTTACGTCCGTTTCCATAGAAACGGCGGCATGCCATTCAGAGAACTTCTTCGCCGGGAATGGGGCGCCTTCCGGCGTCCCGGACGGCTGATCGCCCTGGCGGCCGCGGCCCTCGCCGTCATCGCCGCCGGGCTGCTCTACGCGTCCGGCAACCACGCGTCCTGCGCCGGGCCCTGCCGCCACGATCCGACCAGCGCGGACGGCTCGGTCGTCGGCGACCGGTTCTGGTTCCTGCACCGCGGTCTCGGCCGGAACGGCGCCATCACCGTCCGGCTGACCGCGATGACCGGGACGATCACCTACCCGCCGCCCCACCACGACAAGATCGTCCCCGGGCTGGTGCCGTGGGCGAAGGCCGGGATCATCATCAAGGACGGCGTCCGGCCGGGCTCGTCCTACGCGGCGCTCGCGATGACCGGACACCACGGCGTGCGGATGCAGTACGACTACCGGCACGACATCGCAGGGAGCCCGGACGGCGTGTCGCCGCGCTCCCCCCGCTGGCTGCGGCTGACGCGGTCCGGAGCCACCGTCACCGGCGCGGAGTCCGCGGACGGGCTGCACTGGCGCACCGTGGGGTCGGTGGAACTGCCGAACCTCCCGGACACGGCGCAGGTCGGGCTGTTCGCCGCCTCCCCCGGCGACCTCACGCTGCGGAAGGTCGGGCTCGGCGGAGCGGTCGAGGAGATCCGCTTCACGCAGGCCACCGGGGTCTTCGACCACGTCACGACGGCGGGCGCGGCCGCCGGCGCGTGGCGCAGCGAGGCCATCGGCGGGATGAACCAGACCGACTGGGAGAAGTACCACAACGCCTCCGGCGCGATCGAGAAGGGCGGCGCCATCGCCGTGAGCGGGACGGGCGACATCGGCCCGAGCGGGGAGGAGGGCGTCACCACCGTCGACGAGACCCTCCCCGGCCTGGTGATCGCGCTGATCATCATCCTGATGGCGGCCGCCCGCTACGGAGCGAAGGAAGGCACCAAGGACGGCACCCGGGACGGCACCCCGCCGGACGCCGCACCTGGACGCCGCCGCGCGGTGGTGATCGCCCGGGCGGTCGTGGTCGGCGGTGCGACCTTCGTGACCGGGCTCGCGGCCGTCGGTATCGCCCTGCCGGTCGGCGTCGCGATCTTGCGGCATAACGGCGTCCCCGTGCAGCCGGTGTCCGCGCTGACCGCCGTGCGGGTCGTCGTCGGGGTCGCGGCGGCGCTCGCGATGTGCGGCGTCCTCGCCTATGGGCTCGGTGCCGTGGTGCGGCGCGGCTGGGCGGCGGCCGTCCTCGCGCTGACGCTCGTCGCCGTGCCGTACGCGGTGGCCACGATGCCGCTGCTGCCCGACGCCGTGGCGCGATGGCTGCTGCGCCTCACCCCGGCCGCGGGCTTCGCCGTCCAGCAGACCAGGATCGAGTATCCGCAGGTGGTGGCACACTACGCGCCGTCGGCCGGGTATTTCCCGCTGCCCCTCTGGGCGGGTTTCGCCGTCCTCTGCGCCTACGTCCTGGCCGTGCTGTGGCGAGCGACGACCCGCGCCCCCTCCCACCGCCCCACCAACTGGCGCTGAGCCGATGGCGGTCCAAGCACCCCGAGCTTTCGTGGAGTTACGCTGGTTCCCCTAAGCCGTGAGCGACTGGCGTCACAGAAATGGGCGAGGTCAAGCCAGTGGGCAACCAGTTCAATGAGCTGTACATGACGAACAGTGCCACCGATGTCTTCTTCGATGTTCTGACGCTGGCAGGGAGTGCTCTAGCCGTTTCCCCATGGGAACAGAACCTGGTCCTGTATTTCGCCGACGGGCACCGGCACGGCAGAGGATTCTCCGGCTTCGACCTCGAAGAGCTGCCCTGGACCGACAACTGCACAGAGGAGAAGGAATTCTTCCTGCGGTTGATCGACACGGCTTTGTCGGGCCATGGCTGGGACCGGCTTCCTTACGAGCCTCCACACGTGAAGAAGGACCTGGCCGCCTTCAAGGCGATGCTCGCTTCCTACATCCCGCAACCGGCCGATTCGGCCTATCTGGCCGAACCCACCGTTGGGGTGGTTCGCCAAGCCGACTGGCGAGTGACTCCGACCCCTGAGCAAGTCTCACCCTGTCCGAAACATGGAATCTTCAGCGGTGAGCTGGGGTGTCGATTGTGCCCTCCGCCGCCTTGAGCAGCGCGAGCGGTTGATCCGATCCCGAACGCGCGCTTAGGGGTCTTTATCGGAGAGGGCGTCGCGGAGGGGGACCAGGCCCTGCTGGAGCCCGAAGATCGCTGCTTGGGTCCGGTCTTGGAGGCCCAATTTGGCGAGGATGCTGGAGACGTGAGTCTTGACGGTCTGCTCGCCGAGCGCGAGCGCTCTGGCGATCTCCCGGTTGGAGCGCCCCCTGGCCAGCTCGGCGAGCACGTCGCGCTCCCGGGGCGACAATCCCCGCAGCGGGCCGGCCGGTTCGTCCTCGCGCAGCTTCCGGACGAGGAGCGCGGCTACCCCGGAGTCCAGCACGCTGCCGCCGGCCGCGGCGGCCCTGACGGCCTCCACGACCCGATCGACCGCGGTGGTCTTCGGCAGGTAGGAGGAGGCGCCGGCGCGCACGGCGTCCACCGCCTGGTCCGCGGCCAAGAAGGAGGTCAGCACGATGACGGCGGGTCCGGAATCCTCGTTCCGGAGGGCGTGCAGGACGCCCAGGCCGTCCAGGCCCGGCATCACCAGGTCCAGGAGCACCACGTCGGGCCGCTGCGCCTGGATCGCCTCGATCGCGGACTGCCCGTCCGCGCACTCGCCGGTGACCGTGATGTCGGGCTCCTGCTCGAGCACGAACCGCAGCCCCTGCCGCACCACCTCATGATCGTCGACGATGAGCACCCTGATCATGCCGGGATCCGCACCTGGATGGTCGTGCCCTCTTCGGGCGCGCTCGCCACCTCGAAGGTGCCGCCCAGTTCGGTGACCCTCTCGCGCATCAGCGCCATCCCCATCCCGTGCCGCCCCGCGGTCCCGGCCGGGGGGAAGCCCCGCCCGTCGTCGCTGATCAGGACCATGATCTGCCCTCCGGCCTTGGTCACGCGGAGCTCGATCCGTTCCGGTTCGGCATGCCGGGCCGCGTTGCCGAGCGCCTCCTGGACCACCCGGAGCACCGCCAGCTCGACCGCCGGGGGCAGTTCCGGCGCGTCGATCGTCGCGCTGATCCGGATCCCCAGCCGTACCTCGTAGGCTTGGCAGAGGTCCTTCAGGGTCGCCGCCAGCCCGGCCTCTTCCAGCGCGACGGGCCGCAGCTCCAGCAGCATGGCACGCATCTCCCGCATCGTGCGTTCCAGCGTCTGCTCCATCGATTCGGCCTGCCGTCGCAGGTGCGATCCGGCCGGCAGCGCGCGGCGCAGACCGCCGGCCAGCAGGTTGGCCGAGAACAGGTCCTGGGACACCGAATCGTGCAGGTCCCGGGCGATCCGGTTGCGCTCGTCACGCCGCGCGGTCACGACGGCCGCCTCGCGCTCCGCCCGGACGGCGAGTTCCAGCCGTTCGGCCATCCGGTTGAAGGCCTGCTCCAGCCGGCCCACCTCGTCGCCGCCCGACACCGGGATCCGCGATCGCAGGTCGCCGTCCGCCATCACCGCGGTGCCGGCGGCCAGGCGCCGGATCCGGCCGATCAGGCGGCGGGTGCTGAGCAGCCCGAACACCCCGCCCGCCGGAACCAGCATGACCAGCATGATCAGCCCGGGCAGCAGCATGCTGTCGGTGTCGGGGGCTTTCTGTGCCGCGGCGGCGGTTCTCTTGGCGTCGGTACCCGGACGGCTCAAGCCGCCCGGGGCCAGCCTGACGTAGGCGATCGCGAAGGTCCGGCTCGTCCCGCTGGTCGTCGTGGTCGTCACCGGACTGGTCGCCCAGGCCGCGCCGCCGCCCAATGAGGTGACCTGATGGGTCGCGGTGACGGCGGCACGGGGCAGCGTCGAGCCGATCGGCATGATCCGTGGAGCGGTCGTCGCCACCACCCGGCCGTCCAGCCCGGCCAGCGCCTCGACCAGCTCCGGCACCGGGTCCGCCGCGGTGCGGCCGAAGCCGGCCCTGGCCGCGGCCGCGAGGAGCGCCCGGTCGGAGAGCGAGCCCCGCCCCGCGGCGGCCGTACGGGCCGCCGCGGCGTCCTGCTCGACGATCGAGCCGCTCTTGACCACGCCCGCCTGGACGTCGGCTTGGACCACCCGCGCGTTGGCCTGTTTCACCTGGTGGCGGGCGTTGGCCATGCGCGGGACGAAGTAGGCCAGCACGACCGCTTCGACGATGAGTACGGCCGCCGCGGAGACGGCGACGTACGACGCCCCCATCCGGATTCTCAATCCGAATCTGGACAGCATGGGTTCAGCGTAGGCCGGGTGATCCGTCTGCGGGGTCCCTCGAACGGCGGTGCGTTCACTCCTCTTTTGGGGGATCTGCCCGGCGGCGAGCGTCGCCAGATTGGACGGCATGACTCCTCGAAGCGCGTGTGCGGGGCTGGCGCTGGCCCTGCTGCTCACCGGATGCGGGGGACACGGCCCGCAGGCCAAGCCCACGTCGAGGTCGAGCGCCGGCGCCGGGGCCGCGATGCTCCGGCTCGCCCAGTGCGCCAGGGCCCACGGCCTGCCCAACTTCCCCGACCCGGTCCAGAACCCCGACGGAACGTGGACCTTCCCGTCCACGGGAGGCGCCCAGCGGCTGCCCGCCGCGTGTGCCTCGCTCAAGGCCCAGGTGCCCCACGGCGCCCAGCCGACTCCGGTTTCGAGCGCCGACCTGGCCAAGCTGCGGCAGTTCGCCGCATGCCTGCGCCGTTCAGGCATTCCGGACTGGCCGGATCCCGACACCGACGGCTCCTTCACCCTTCCCACCCGGCTCCAGAACATCGGCAAGCCCGCGCTGATCGCGAAACTGGCCCCCTGCAAGCGGTACCAGCCCTCCGGGCGCTTCGGGTTCAAGCGCCCGGCCGGCGGAGGGCAGTGACATGCGCCGGCTCCTGATCCTCTCCGGCGTCGCACTGGCCGGGCTGTCCGGCGCCGCGAGCTGGACGGTCCTGGACGGCCGCGGTCACGCGGCCGACCGGCCCGGCACCGGCACCGTCCGGACCGGCACCGCCGCCGTCGTCCGGACCGATGTCGCGCAGCGCCAGATGCTGAACGGCAAGCTGGGCTACGCGGGCACCTATCAGCTGCAGGCCACCGGATCCGGCGTGGTCACGAAGCTGCCGCCGGTCGGCCGCCGGATCCGGCGCGGGGACACCGCCTACGAGATCGACGGCACGAAGGTCCCGCTGATGTACGGGACGCGGCCGGTCTGGAGGGCCTTCGAGGAGGGGATGACCGACGGCTCGGACGTCAGGCAACTGGAGACCAACCTCGCCGCCCTCGGCTACGGCGACGGCCTCACCGTCGATGACCACTACTCGTCCGCCACCTACTGGGCCGTCTGGCACTGGCAGGAGGACCGCCACCTGCCCGAGACGGGCACCGTGCCGCTCGGCCAGATCGTGTTCGCCCCCGGCCCGGTCCGGATATCCGCGCTCGACGTCGCGACCGGCACCAGGGTCCAGGCCGGGCATCCCGTCGAGCACGGCACCACGCCGCGGCAGGCGGTCACCGTGCAGCTCTCGCCGACCGACCTGCCGAACGTGAAGATCGGCGATCCGGTCGTGGTGACGCTGCCCGACCAGACGACCCGGCGGGGTCGTGTCTCCGCGATCGGCACGGTCGCGACGACCTCGCCCTCCACCGGCGACGGCGGAGGCAACGGGAGCGACACGCCCGAGCAGTCGACGGCCCCGGTCACGGTCACCGTCGACGGGACCATCCACGGCCTGCTCGACCAGGCGTCGGTCCAGGTGTCGATCATCGCGCAGCAGGACCGCGGGGTGCTGGCCGTACCGACCACGGCACTGCGCCCGCTGCCCGGCGGCACCTACGAGGTCGTCGTCGTGAGCGGTGCCCTGCGGCGCCATGTCCCGGTCAGGACCGGGCTGTTCGACGAGAGCGCCGCGCTGGTCGAGGTCAGCGGCGCGGGGCTCGCGGAGGGACAGCGCGTGGAGGTGCCCGATGACGGTTCTTGAGCTGACCGACGTCCGCAAGACCTACGCCGGGGAACCGCCGGTCGAGGCCGTACGCGGCGTGAGCCTGACGGTGGAGCACGGCGACATGCTCGCCGTCCGCGGCGCCTCCGGATCGGGCAAGTCCACGCTGCTGCAGCTCATGGCGGGTCTGGACCGGCCTACCAGCGGTTCGGTGCGGCTGGCGGGCGAGTCGGTGCCGGCCATGTCCGACCGGGCGCTGGCCGGGTTGCGCGCGCACCGGGTCGGTGTGGTGTTCCAGCAGTTCTTCCTGCTGGACGCTCTGTCCGCGTTGGAGAACGTCGCCTCCGGGCTCCTGTACCGCGGGACCCCGGCCCGAGAGCGCCGTCGCCTGGCGCGGGCGGCACTGGAGCGCGTCGGCCTCGGGCACCGGACCGGCCACCACGCGGGCAAGCTGTCCGGCGGCGAACGGCAGCGGGTGGCCATCGCCCGGGCGGTCGTCGGCCGCCCGGCGATCGTGTTCGCCGACGAGCCCACCGGCAACCTCGACAGCGCCACCGGCGCCGGGATCCTGAACCTGATCAAAGAGCTCAATGCCGAAGGCACCACCCTGGTCATCGTCACCCACGAGGAGGCCGTCGCGCGGGCGTGCCGCAGCCGGATCGAGATGCGCGACGGGGTGCTGGTCGCATGAGGAGCACCTTGCGGTTCACCGACCTGCTGCCCACCGGGACCCTGGGACTGCGCTCCCGCCGGATCAGGGCGGTCCTGTCGGGCCTCGGCATCGCGATCGGCATCGCCTCGATCGTCGCGGTGCTCGGCGTCACCAGATCCAGCCAGTCGAACCTGCTGGCCCGCATCGACCGGCTCGGCACCAACATGCTGACCGTCGTCGACGGGCACACCATGGGCGGCACCGAGGCCGAACTGCCCGCCACGGCCGCCCCGATGATCCGGCAGGTCCCCAACGTGCTGTCGGTCGCGCCGACCGCCCAGGTCACCACGGCCGCGGTCTACCGCAACGACCACGTCCCGACCGGGCAGACCGGCGGACGGGCGGTACGCGCATGCGACGCCTCGCTGCTGACCACCCTGGACGGTTCGCTGCTGACCGGCCGGTTCCTCACCTCCGCGCCGTACCCGGTCACGGTGCTCGGCTACGACGCCGCCACCACGTTGGGCGTGCGGAACGTCGGCCCCACGGTCCGGGTCTGGCTGGGCGGGCACTGGTTCACCGTCGCCGGAATCCTTCGGCCCCTGCCGCTGGCCCCGGAGATCGACCGTTCCGCGCTGGTGTCGTTCGCGGCCGCCGGCAACGTGCTCGGATACGACGGGCATCCCAGCCGCGTCTACCTGCGCGCGCAGAAGGACCACGTCCCGGAGGTGGCCGACCTCCTGGCCCCCGCCGCCAATCCGGCCAACCCCGATCAGGTCGAGGTGAGCCGGCCGTCCGACGCGCTCACCGCGCAACTGGCGGTCAAGGCGTCCGGGCAGGCGCTGTTCCTCGGGCTGGGCGCGATCGCACTGCTCGTGGGGGCGATCGGGATCGCCAACGTCATGGTCATCTCGGTCCTCGAACGGCGCTCGGAGATCGGGCTGCGCCGGGCGCTGGGCGCCGCACGCGCGCACGTCGCGGCGCAGTTCCTCACCGAGTCGCTGGTGCTGTCGGCCTTCGGCGGCGCGACCGGGCTGGCCATCGGGACCGCGATCACCACGGGCCTCGCCTACGACCGCCACTGGGCCGTGTCGATACCGGCGCAGGCGCTGTGGGGCGGGCTGCTGCTGGCCCTCGCCACCGGCGCGATCGCCGGGCTCTACCCGGCACTGCGCGCCGCGCGGATGTCCCCGACCGAGGCCCTCCGAAGTGTCTAGCCGTCAGCGCGCAGCGCGCGCCCCACGTTTGCATAGGCTCTGACCCCATGGCGAGGCTCGACACCGCACGAGTGGTCCAGTCCCTGGCGTCCTCTTGGGCGGACGAGTTGCTGGACAACGACAGCTGGCCGCTGATCGCGAAGATCCTGCTGGCCCTGGGCTGCGACTGGCCGGCCGCCACGGAGCTCGCCGCGATGCCCGTCACCTCGGAGACAGCCGTCCTCGACGCCGTCAAGCGGCTCGCGGAGGAGACCGGCCGGGAGATGGGGGACCTGCCGGCGCTGGACTTCTGGGACATCGTCTGCGGCCTGGTCGCCCGAGCCTGGCGGTTCGGAGTGTTCGATGAAATCGATGCGATCTACCGAATGAACGGCCTGTGGTGGCAGATCCGACGTCTGGACCGGTCCCACAGCCAGGGACTTCAGCTCATTTGGCAGGGCATGGGGCTCAAGGAGATGCACGACCATCTGGACGTCACCGATGAGGCGGCCGCCATGCTCACCGAGGCCGATCGACTCATCCCGGCCGATTCGGTGAACGGCCCGCTCTGCGAGACCGTACTGCACGCCGTCGACTGACGGCCGCCCCCTCCGGGAACCTGCGAAAGACCGCGAGCGACGGTCGCCGCGCCCCATCTCAGGAGGGGGTGACCTCCACGCCGGCGGCTCGGGTTCCCCAGCCGGTGCGCAGGCAGGTGGCGGCGGCGTACCAGCGGACGGGGCGGAGGAAGAGCGCGATCCACAGGGAGGTGAGAGGGCTGAGAGCGTAGGTGAGGAGTTGGGAGGCGAGCCGCTGATCGGAGCGCCGGTAGGTGAGGTAGCGCAGGTTCTGCAGATAGGAGAGCAGGACAGTGATCACCACGATGTCCGGGATCATGCTCCGGTTCAGCATCGGATGAACGAACAGGAGGAAAAAGGCCATCACCGTCGACAAGGGGAAGTGGGCCGTGCGGAAAAGGTGGGCCCAGTAGGCGTAGGAGCCGAGCGGCAGGTAGCGGAGCCGCCACCAGGTGCGGATGGTCGAGCCTCGGGCCCACCGCAGGTACTGCCGCATCTGATGCGACAAGCGATCGGGTGCGAGGGTGAAGCCCACGCACGTCGGCTGCTGCACCGTGCGGCCCTGCAGCAGCGCGTACAGCGTGAGCATCGAGTCGTCGGAGAAGGCGACGGGACGGCCGAAGAACGTCTCGTTGAGGTAGCCGTCGAGATGGTCGCGCACGATGGCGGCGCGGTAGAAGGCCAGGACGCCGCAGTTGACCATGACCGAGCCCATCACCGACTGCCCTGAACGATCCACCATCTGGAACGAGGTGTACCAGAGGTCGTAGATCCGGGATACCGGGCTCCGGCGGTTGTTCTCGATCAGGCAGACCCCGGCCACCGACATCACCTGCGGAGAGGCGAAGGGCGCCAGCCCTTCCGCCACCGCGTGCGAGTCCAGGATCGTGTCGGAGTCCACGGTCAGGTAGACGTCGGCGTCCGGCGCCGCCCGGAACGCGACCGCTTGGGCGTGGCGCTTGCCGTTGTTGGGCGTCCGTGTCCAGGAGGCGGAGACTCCGCGAGCCGTGGCCGCGCGCAGGAACCGGGAGCGGACCTCGTCGTAGCCGCCGGTCGTCGAACCATCGTCGACCACGTGGACGGCGTCGGGTGGGCGCGTCTGGTCGAGCAGGGAATCCAGGCACGCCATGAGCTGCGCGGGGTCCTCGTTGAAGACCGGCACCGCCACCGCCGCCGCCAGGTCGCCGGGGTCTCCCGTCTTCGGCCGTTCGAGCAGCGCGAGCGCGAGCCCCCACACCAGGAGCAGCACCGACACCGTCCACAGCGCGGCCAGCCCTGGGGAGTACGGGGTGATCAGGTGGTGCACGACCCAGAGGGTCAGCGCCGCCACGGTGCAGGACGTCGCCAGGATCATCCGGCCTCGGGCCCGGACCGCAGCGTAGCGGGTCACCTGGACGAGACGTCCTTGTCTCGCCGCCACGTCAGCCGTACCAAGAGGGCCCCGCCGAATACCAGAGCGACCGCGATGGCGGCCAGCCAGGTCTCCGTCAGCATCACACCGAAGACCGGGATGCCCAGCCCGGTGAACGGTAGCGTTTTGCCATCGTCCATACACGTACAGTTATCAGTCGATTTCAGCATTCTCGGGGCTACATGCCGCCACATGACCGAACGTAGGCGGTGATTTTGTCCCGGCCGTTCGGGGTCGTTGGCGGCGACTTCCGGAGGCGGCCCGGCCAGGGCGATCTCGCAGGCACCAGGGGGCTTGGTGTGGATGCCGCATCGATGTTCCCGCGCCCGCTACCAGGAAAGCCGTGGGAGCCGAACCGCACACCGGTGACCGGCACGTTGACCCGCGTCGTCCCGGTCCGGTGATCTTGGATGGCGACGTACCGCCATGACCCGGCTCCCAGCCACCCTCCGTGCCGTGGCCCCTCGTCGCCGCTCTGCTCGATGCGAAGTCCGAACGGCGCGTGACTCCGACTGGTCAGGTCAGACCCGCTCCGTCCAGGGTGGGCCGACTGCGTTGTTGGCGGCCTACCATCTGCAGACGGAGTCCGAGAAGGGCAAGGCCGTCGCCAGCGTCGACGGCCATCGCCCTATACGAACGTCTTGGCTTCGCCGCTTCGACGAAGGCGGCTGTCTCGAAGCGTCGCGGATCTCTTGAAGCTGGGCCCACAGGAGCGCGAACTCTTCGCGTGGCCCTCGGCCCGTCCTGGGGCCGCTCGGGTGGCTCAACCTGTTCCGGTCCGACGGGGCCTCTTCTTCCGCGACGCACCATCTCGCCAACTCAACCGGCACTGCCTGGGTCTCCGGTGGCGACCACTGTCTCCGAACCGTTCCTGCAACCCGGGCAGCTCCGCTTGATCGCCGGTGTCAGCGGAAGATGAGGCGGGCGGCGGTCATGATGTTGTCGCGCGTCTCCTGGGTGCCGGCGCGGGTGGTGGTGAGGTCCAGGAGGCAGGCGAGCAGGACGTGGCCGAGAGTGAGGGCCTTTCCCTCGGTGTCGTCCCAGGCGGGGTCGCTCAGGGCGGCGCGGATGAGGGCGGTGAACAGTTCGCGCCAGATCGCCAGGCCGCCGCCGCTGATGTCGGGTGAGCTGACCGCGCTCATCACCGCCGACAACAGCGGCAACTCGGCGGCGGCCCAGTCGATGAGGTCGGCGAATCCCGCGGCCACGCGCTCGGGCACGGTGCCGGTGTAGGCGGCGGCGGTCAGGTCGGCGATGGACTGCTGCGACCAATCGATCATCAGGTGCAGCAGCAGATGGTCCTTGGAGGGGAAGTAGCGGTAGACCGTGGCCGGGGTGGTGCCCGCTCGCTCGGCGACCGCCCGGATCGTGGTGGCCGGGTAGCCGCCGCCGCGGGCCAGCTCGCGGGCGGCGGCCAGGATCTTCTCCCGCCGGGCCCGCTCGGACTCCTTCAGCGGCCGGTTCACGCTGAGCGTGGAACGGCCGCGTTCCACGGCCGGCAGCGGATTGTCCAACGCCGATCAGCCCTTCCCTGCAGACGATAACGTGAACTATAACGTGTTATATGAAGGCTCCTGTGGTCTCCGAGGACCTGTTCTCCCCCGAAGCGCTCGCCGACCCCTACCCCCGGTACCAGCGGCTGCGTGAGCGCGGCCCGGTGCACCTGCTGCCCGACCTGGGACTGCACCTGGTGGTGGCGCACGAGCAGGTCCTGCGGGCGTTGGAGGATCCGGCGGTGTTCTCCAGCAACCTGGCCGGGCTGCTGGCCGCCGGCCCCGGCGGAACCGACTTCGTGGACATGGGCGGCGCGGCCGTCGATGTGCTGGCGACCGTCGACCCGCCCCGCCATACCGGCCAGCGCGCCACCGTCGCCCCGGCGTTCACCAGACGCACGGTCGCCGAGCTGACCGGGCAGATCCAGGACCTGCTGCACCCGCGGGTGACCGCCCTGGCCCGCCGCGGCGGCGGAGACTGGATGGCCGAGGTCGCCGCCCCCGTCCCGGTGCTGGTGATCAGCCGGATCCTCGGGCTGCCCGAATCCGACGCCGACCAGATCACCGCCTGGTCGGACGCCGCGATCGAGCTGCTCAGCGGCCTGGCCGGCCCCGACCGGATGATGCACCTGGCCGAGCAGATCCTCCAGGTGATGCGCTACCTCGACGAGCAACTCACCCGCGCCGCCGCCCGCCCCTGCGGCGGCCTGCTCGACACCCTCGTCCAAGACCACACCCTCACCCAGGACGAACGCGTCCAGATGGCGCTCCAACTGGTCACCGCCGGCAGCGAATCGACCACCAGCCTGCTGGGCGCCGCCGCCCGCACCCTCGCCGATGACCCCGCCCTGGCCGACCGGCTCCGCGACGACCCCGACCAGATCGAGGCGTTCGTGGAAGAGACACTGCGGCTGCACAGCCCGTTCCGCGGCCACTTCCGCGTGACCACCCGCGACACCGAACTCGGCGGCGTGCACCTCCCCGCCCGATCCCGCCTGATGCTGATGTGGGGCGCGGTCAACCGCGACCCCGCCGCCTTCCCCGCCCCCCACACCCTCGACCTGCACCGGTCCGCGATCAAATCGCACACCGCGTTCGGCCGCGGCATCCACTTCTGCATCGGCGCCCACCTGGCCCGCCTGGAAGCCGTCCTGGCCGTGCGCGCCCTCCTGGACCAGGGCGCCTTCCACGCCACCTCACCCGCCCGGTACGTGCCCAGCCTCATGATCCGCCGCCTCACCCACCTCAACCTGGCCTTCACCCCCTCCAACGCCAGGTGATCCCCGCCACTGCCAGGGGCATGGGTGCTGCGGGACACTCCTGTTTCCATGACCTTCGGCACACCGGCAACCAGCATGGGCGTCCCGACCAAGAACCTGATGGCGCGCATGGGCGACGCGGCCGGGGCGCTGGTGCCGGTGGCCTAATGGCCCGCTAATGGCCCGTCGATGACGACGGCGAAAACGATCAAGGCCCAGGTCTGGGGATCATCCCTCTGACCTGGGCCTTCTCAGTGAGCGGGTGACGGGAATCGAACCCGCGATGTCAGCTTGGGAATCAAACCGATCCGGGCCGTCATAGCGCCCGACCTGGCTTCCGCTCGTACCGCAAGTGACCGTGACTGCCCCTTGATCACCCTGCCTAATTGCACGCTAATTGCACGCCACCATAGCCGCTGAGTTGTGCGTCTCGGCCTGCCGATCGTAGCGCTGAGTTGCAGAGCGATTCATGACGAGTCTCACGAGCAGGATCCACACGCGTCCAGGCTCGTCCGCGCGAACGGCGGGACGGTGTGACAGACCGTTTCGCGCGAACGAGTGCCCTGGCTCGCGGGGGTCCAGGGGGCGGCGAAGCCCCCTGGTTCGAGCGTGACCAGCCCACAGGCCAATGGACCGGAACTATGCCGGCAACGACCCCCAAAGCGATCGCCTGCCTTGTGGTCCCCGCCCTCATATCGCATGGGCGATTACGGTCGCCACCGGGTGAGCACTCCGAAAGGCTGTGGGCACCACCATGGCCGACTGCGGAACATCGACGTCGCCGACGCCGCGCGGTGGCCTTGCGGACCTGATCGAACGTCTGGACCGGCTTGATCGTTCTCGGGTACGAGGCGGCGTGATCCATGACAACCTTGAGCACATGACCATCGGTAGCGCGATCTTCTGGGGTCTCCTTCTCGGCGGGTGGCAGCTTCTGGTGCACGACGCTAGAACCCGCCTGTTCTACATCTGCGTGTTCGGCGTCCTGTTCCTAGTTTCACTGGGCTGGGCGGTCTTCGACGCGTCCGGCGATGGGTCCGACCCGGACTTGGCGACGGGAGCACTCCACTTCGGCATCGCCACGGCGGTGGTGGTCGCCTTTACTCCGCTTAGCCGACGCAAGAGGGACGCGCAGGAAAGGGACGCAGAGACTGTCGCCGGAAAACACTGGCAAGACCTGCCCTGAGCTGCTGACTCAACCTGGGCGGGCGGCCGCCGGCGACCGCGAAGCGGGCGCCCTTGAAAAGACGTAAAGAAAGTTCTCATCCGGCCCCGGTGCGCTAGGCGTGGCGTCACTTCGTGGTGGCTTGGCCCTTCACGTTGAGCAGGGCTCGCATGGTCTCTGCGGGGGTCATGTAGCGGAAGCCCGTGTCGTCGTCGAGCATGTCTGCTGACGCGTCGTTGAACGTCGACGGGGCGCAGCGGAGGAACGGGCTCGTGAACGCGCTCCCCTCAGCTCGTAGCGGCCAGGCTCGGACTCTGTCGAGCACCAACCCCACGTGTTGCCGCACATGTCATAGACACCGTAGGGCTAATGCCGCTTGCGTAGCAGTCAACCGGGGTCGTGCTGCGCTTTCCGCCTTCCCGGCAGTTGACTTTCGCGGGAGTCCGCTGATTGCCCCACGGGGAGATTTCACCTCGCGTCCCTCGGGCTGCCTTCTCCCATTGCTGTGCGCTCGGCAGCGCTTTAGCCGACCACTGGGCGTACGCCTGTGCGTCGTGCCACGGGACGAACACAACCGGGTGGTTGTCGAGTCCCTCGGGGATTTCGCCGCTTTCCCAATGCTGCGGCGGCTTGTAGTCGGTTGCCGCAACGAACCGAGCGTAGTCGGCGTTCGTGGTGGGGAACACATCGATGTGGAACGCCGGGAGGTAGACGGGTTCGGCGTTCTCGCCTGCGAAGGAGACGTCGGCAGAGACCAGCGCCATCAACTTCCCGTCGATCGGGTGCCTGACCTGGTCTTCGTCGCCGACGGGCACGTCCGGCTCTGGCTCGGGCTTGCTGGCTGCTCTGAGGACACGCCCGGATACTGTGCGGGCGCGGCCGCGTTCGTCAGCCCGATCATCTCGGCGAAGCGGGCCTGTACCTCGGGGCTACAGGCGGCCAGAATGGTGTCTAGGTCCTGCTGATTGATGGGGCGGGGAGTCACGTTCCCCTTCTCCCACCGGACGCGGACGGGCGGGTCGTGACGAGAGCCTTCGGCTCGGCCTGGGCTCCGGGGTGGCTTAGTGGCCGTAGTTCACGAGAGCCAGAGCCTTGAGCTCATCCGGGATCACAGGTACGCCGTTGAGTTCAGCCATCACGTGGCATGACCGGTCGTGTGCGTTCGGAAGACAAGGTTGTGCGGCTCGCGGTGCCGCGTGTCCGCAGCAATGGCAGGCGGCCGAGCAGGCTGATCGCTTCAACCCGCGTCGTTGCCCTGCTGGCTGGGTGAATCGGCTCTTGCGCTGGTCGCGGCGCTGAATGGGCGTGGCCTGGTCGCCTCGGTGGCGGGGCATGGAGCCGTCCGCGCGGAGGACTCGGCCGGGCAACCGGAGAAGGACGACCCGCGCGGCCGGGCGGCCGGGCGCTCGGTCCCGACCTGCGGCAAGAGGTGTGGTGCCGGCGCCGGGACGACGGCGCGTTGCTGGCCGTTTGGTACGGCAAGGCAACCGGCTCGTGGTGGGCGCTGGTGACACTGCCCGGTCACAGGCCGGGAAGGCGGCGGGAACGACTCGTAGAGGCGGCGAACCCGGCGGAACTGCGCAAGGCGATCGCTCATCCAGAGGGTTGGCCGTGACCTCGCTGATCTAGACGCCGTCGCTGATCCCTGCCCCGTTTCTCCGGCTTGGAGCGGCGGGGCTTCTTACTGTCCGAAGTGGGCCGCTCTGTGGGCCTGGTCGGCGGCCCTGCGGCTAATTAGCGCCTAGGCTGGGCCGATGCCCAGACTGGCTTCCGTTGTCGCCCTGGCATTCGCCGCTCTCCTGCCACTCACCGGGTGCCGACTTGCGGACGTGCAGCCGGAGGTCGAAAGGTCGGAGCTGATCGGGGTCTGGAAGTCCGATCGGGGCGGCGTCATCGACTTCCGGACCGACGGTACTTTCACCGCCCAGAACATCGCCTTCCCCGACCAGTGCAAGGTGACCGGCGGTGAATACGCAGACCGTTACCGCGTGTCCGGCACCGGTACCTGGGTGGTGGGCAATCACAGTGACGAGCCCTACGGCGCGGTGATGGAATTCCACCCGAAGGGCGACCGCCCGATGACGGGAAGCTGCACGGTTTGGGCGCCCCTGGTCCCCGAGGACCACTCGACCATGCACCTGATGTACGACAACGCCGACGAACCTTATCGCCGCGGTTGATTAGAGGTTCCTCGTCCGCTCGTCCATCTCGTCGAGCCTGGCGCTCTGGCGCCGTAGGTGCTCGCGGATCTCTTGGATCTGGGCCATAGGAGTGCGAACTCTTCGCTTGGCTCCTCGGCCTCGTCGTGAGGCTGCTCCGGGGGTTCAACCTGTTCTGTGCGCTCCGTCACGATGCTCGGCGTGCCCTGCCTGCTCATGATGAGGCCCTCTTCGCGCAGGACGGATAGCGCGCTCGACCGTGGCGCCGGCCGTGCCGAACCGCTCCCCCGACTTCGCTATGGAGGGCAGGGGCTCCCCGACCGCGTGCCGCCCTGCGGCGATGTCCTCGCGCAGCTCGTCAGCGATTGGGGGGCTGCGTAATGGCCAAGGGAAACAAGCCTGGTCACCGTCGCTTCGGCAACATCCGCAAGCTGCCGTCCGGGCGCTTTCAAGCGAGCTACCTTGCCCCGAACGGGCAGCGCCGGACGGCGCCTGAGACCTTCGCCCAAGAAGGCTCCTGGGCCCGGCCCGTGGCCACCGTTGCCGGGTGAGCCGTCGTCGGCGCCCCGGTCGCGGAGACGCCGCGACCGGGGCCCAGGGATCAGATGCCGCGGATGGTGCCCGCCGCCGCTAGCCTTCGGGCTTTCACCGCACGATGGGCCGAGAGTGACCGTTTAGACAAGAAAAGTACCCCGAGCTGGGAGGATAGGGCTTGTCGAAGGTCCTGTCCGCGCCAGTTCAGAAGGCACTTTTCGCGTGAAGACTACAGGTCGCCCTGCCAAGCTCGTGGTCTCTTCGGACGGGGCCGGGATTGTTGGTAAGGCCGACGGGGTGCTACTGCCCCAGACGCTCCGGGCGACCGGGCGCTTTCCGCTGGGTTAGAGCGGTGGCGCAAGCCACGGGCGGTGCACGATCCGGGAGGTCGTCGCGGACCTGGCGGTGATGCTGGCGCTAGGCGGGGACTGCCTGTCCGACATCGCTGTCCTGCGGGCCGAGCCGGAGCGGTTCGGGCCGGTTGCCTCCAACCCGACGGCGTCACGGCTGGTCACCGCCCTCGCCGGCGCGGGCCCGCAGGCGTTGCGGGCGATCCGCAAGGCTCGGGCGGCGGCCCGCGTGCGGGCCTGGGAACCGGCCGGTGAACACGCCCCCTGGGGCAACCAGGGATCTGGTCGCGCTAGATCTGGACGCCACGATCGTGCTCGCGCACTCCAACAAGCCGCACGCCGCCCCGACGCGGAAGCGCACGTTCGGGTTGCATCCGGCGCACGTCGGCGTCTTGACCCGGCCTCGCGAACCAGGCGATCGGCGCGGGCGCTCGGGCAGGATCGTGGTGGGCATCCTTCGCCGCTTCCGGTTTGGTCGTGGACTCTATGTGTTCGATGGCGTCTTCGAGCACTTCGGCTAGGTAGATGCGATCCTTCAAGGCTCCCCGCGGTTATCGTCGTGGCGGACCGTGAAACCGTCGCAAGGAGGTGAGCCCCGTGAACACAGTCACCCATGGGTGCTCCCTTCGTCCGTCACGGTCCGGCGGCTGACGTTCGGTGTCACCGGGAGCGCCTGAGAACGAGGCACTCCTGAAGGAGACTCCGATGAATCCGAAACCTTTCACGTCCGGTCTAACCGGGAACGCGGTGATGATCACGCGCGTCGCGGGCGGGCAGTGGCACGCGCTGGACGACGACCTGGTGGTCGGCCGCGGGCATGCAGTCCACCGACCCGACGGGCGCTTGTTCGTCAGCATCGACGCTTGGCACGACGCCATCTTCGACCGGCTCGCCGAAGCGATGCTCGCGGAACTGCCGGCGCCGCTGTTCACGCTGGTCGACGAAGCCGACGTCGAGTTGACGGCCTGCTGGCAGCGGGCCGGTTTCACGGTCCGGCGCCGTGAGTGCGAGTACGTCGTGCCGACCGACCCCCACGTCACGGGGCTCGAAGAAGCCCTGCCGCCCTCCGGCGTGACGATCGTGCCCGCCGGTGAGGCCCCGGCAGGTGCCGTTCGAGATGGTCGATGAGGTGCTGGTGCAGACCGGTGCTGTGCAGCGTCGGGTGCGGCTGCTGCCGTCTCGGTGGTGGTGTATCTGCTGCTGGCCGGGGCGTTGTTCGCCGAGTTGGGCTATGTGGGGGTGTGGGGCGGCTGACCGCCGGGCTCGGTGGATCGCAGGCGGTGCCGGCCTCTAGCGGGGCTGCATTGACCCAGGCGCGGCGGCGGTTGGGTGTCGCGCCGTTGAAGGCGCTGTTTGAGTTGCTGCGCGGCCCGGCCGCCACGCTGGGCGGTGGAGTGCGGTGGCGTGGTCTGCTGGTGTGTGCTGTCGATGGGACCGTGATGAGCGTGGCCGACAGCCCGGCCAACCGCGTGGCCTATCCCAAGCAGAGGGGGCCGGCGTTTCCGACGCTGCGGCTGGTCGCGGTGGTGGCCTGTGGCACGCGCAGCGGCCTGGACGCGGTGTTCGGCCCGGGTTGCGGGACCGGCAACGGCGAGAGCGCGTATGCGGCCCGGCTGCTGGGGGTGCTGCGGGAGCAGATGGTCGTGCTGGCCGACCGGGGGTTCGGCGCCGGGTGGCTGGTCAAGCAGATCGCCGATACCGGCGCGGATCTGCTGGTCCGGGTCAAGAACGGCCGTTCGGCGCCCAGGTTGCCGGCCCAGCACCGCCTGCGCGACGGCTCGTTCATCTCCCGGCACGGCGGGATCAAGGTCCGCGTCATCGATGCCGCCATCACCGTCTCCACCAGCGCCGGTGACACCACCGGCAGCTACCGGCTCATCACCACACTGCTGGACCCGGTCCGCTATCCGGCCGCCGACCTGGTGCGGCTCTACCATCAGCGGTGGGAGATCGAAACCGCCTACCTGGAGTTGAAATCCTCCATCCTGGGCGGCCGTGTCCTGTGGGCCCGGACCCCGGCCGGCACCGACCAGGAGGTCTACGCGCTGCTGGTCGTCTACCAGGCGCTGCGCACCGCGATGGCCGACGCCACCAACAGCGACCCGCGCATCGACCCCGACCGGGCCGGCTTCAGCACCGCCCTGGCCACCGCCCGCGACCAGGTCATCCAGGCCGCCGGCGTGATCGCCGACACCCGCATCGACCTGATCGGCCGTATCGGACGAGCCGTCCTGGACAACCTGCTGCCCGACCGGCGGGTGCGCATCAACGCCCGCACCGTCAAACGCGCGATCTCCAAGGCAACGCCCGCGGCCCGGTCATCGACCGAACCACCTACCAGGCCACCCTCGCCATCAACATCCTCACCCCGACCAGCTCGACAGCAGCCGAAGACCTTTAACTTCCCGGCATTGCCTCTAGATCGGTGACCGCCGAGGTCCACCGGGCCCGGGCCGCCGGTCGAGGGCCCTGGGCCGGGCGTGCGGAACTAGGCTGCGCGGAGGGCCTCGGTCGGGGGCAGCCGGGCGGCGCGGGCGGCGGGATAGAGGCCGGCCAGGGCACCGATGAGGACGGCCGCCGCGAGGCCGGCGCCGACCGCGGCCGCCGGTATCTCGGGGTGCCAGTGACGCTGCGCGGCGGTCGCGAACGTGATCAGCGTGCCCAGCAGGACGCCGGCGAGGCCGCCCAGCGCCGACAGCAGCAGGGATTCCAGCAGGAACTGGGCCGCGATGTGCGGGCGGGTGGCGCCCAGCGCGCGGCGCAGCCCGATCTCGCCGCGGCGCTCCAGGACGGAGATGACCATGACGTTCGCGATCCCGATCCCGCCGACGAGCAGCGCGACGGCGCCGAGCCCCAGCAGCAGCGCCGTCGTCGAACCGGCGATGAGCAGCCGTGACTCCAGCACGTCGGACGGCCGGGTGACGGCCACGGTGTCGGGGGCCTCCGGGTCGACGGCGCGGGCCAGCAGCCCGGAGGTCGCGTCGACCCGGCCGGTGTCCGCCCGCAGATAGAGCCTCGTCGGGTGCCCGGTGTAGCCGAACCCGGCGGCGGCCGCGGTGCCGATCAGCGCCGCCCGGTCGATCTCGGGCGCGAGCTCCAGCGGCTGCAGGATGCCGGCGACGGTGAACCAGCGTCCGCCGAGCCAGACCCGCGTCGCGGTGTCGACCCGGTCGATGCCGAGCCCCTCGGCGGCGTCGTGGCCGAGTACGACCACCGGATAGCGTCCGGTGGCCTCGGTGAGGAACGCGCCCGCGGCCAGGCGGCCGTCCAGGGTGGCGAGCAGGGACGGCTCGGTCGCGCGCACGTCGAGCCCGCCGGTGCGGCCGCCCGGGACGCGGTCGGTGCGGAACACGGCGAGGTCGGGGAGGTCGGCGGTGGCCGTGACCCGGGTGACCCCGTCGGTGCGCGCGACGCTCGCGGTCGCGGTCGGCGGCAGCGGCACCTCGGCGCCGCCGCGGTCGGTGCCGGTCGCCACCGTCAGCAGGTTCGTGCCGAGCCGGTCGACGCGGGCCAGCAGCTGCGACTGGCTGGAGCGGGTGATGCCCAGCACCGCGATGATCGCCGCGATCCCGATCGCGACGCCGAGCGTCGACAGCGCCGTCCGCAGCCGCCTGCTCCGCAGGCCCACGGTGGCCAGGGGCAGCAGGTCGCCCGCCCGCAACCGCGACGCGCTCATGCCCGGCCCCCGGCCGGTTCGTCGGCGGTGATCCGGCCGTCGCGCAGTTCGACGCGGCGGCCGCAGGCGTCCGCGACATGGGCGTCGTGCGTGATGACCAGCAGGGTGACGCCGCCGGCGTTGAGGTCGTGCAGCAGTGCGAGGATCCGGTCGCCGGTGGCCGAGTCCAGGTTGCCGGTCGGCTCGTCGGCCAGCACGAGGGCGGGGCGGCCGACGAGGGCGCGGGCGATCGCGACCCGCTGGCGCTCGCCTCCCGACAGCACGCGGGCCGGATGGCCGGCCCTGCCGGAGAGGCCGACCCGGTCCAGCGCCTCCAGCGCGGCGGCCTTGCGGCGGCGCGGCGGAACGCCCCGGTAGAGCAGTCCGTCCGCGACGTTCGCCACCGCCGTCTGGTGGTCGAGCAGGAAGAACCGCTGGAAGACGACGCCGACCGCGTGCGCGCGCAGCCCCGAGAGCCGCCGGTCCGGCAGCGTCTCGATGCGTTCGCCGCCCAGCGACACCGATCCGCCCGTCGGACGGTCCAGTCCCGCGGCCAGGTTGAGCAGCGTCGTCTTGCCCGACCCGGACGGCCCGACCACCGCGGCCATCTCTCCGGACCGCACGGCCAGGTCCACTCCGCGCAGCGATTCCACCGGCGGCGTCCCGGGATAGGTCTTCACGACCTCGGTGAAGCTCAACACGATGTCGCTCATGAGACGGGCACCTCCACCCGCGTGCCCTCGCCGACGCCGGTCACCTCGACGGTCCCGGTCGCGTCGTCGAACAGCCCGGGTGTGACGGGGACGAGCCGCCGCGCGGCCCCGTCCCGGACGGCCACCTGGTAGCCGCCCCCGGGACGCGCCAGCAGCGCCGTGACGGGAACCGTCAGCACGTCGCGCCGCCGCTCGCTCTCGATCGCGACCTGCACGGGCACCTGGTCGAGGTCGGCGAACACCTGCGGTGGCCTGACCAGCGTGATGGTCACGGTCACCGTGGCGGGCCCCGGGGGCGCGCCCTGCGGCGCCTCGGGCGCCGCGGCGACCTTCCCGAGCGTCCTGACCCGGCCCTGGACGACGCCGTCCGAGCCGACCATCGTGATCTGCACCGGGTCGCCGGCGTGCAGCTGCGCCCGCCGGTCCGCCGTCACCGACACCCGGACGACCTTGACGGTCGACGTGCCGGACAGCATCCGCGTCCCCGGCCCGGCCGACGCCCCGGCGCCGGTGTCCACATGGGAGACGCGGACGGGCCCGCGGAGGAACACGACCTCGCCGAGCGCGAGCTCCCCGGTCCGGGCGGCCGGCGGCAGCCCGCGCGCCTTCTGCCACCGGCGCACGGCCGCCGCCGTCGCGGCCGAGAAGTGCCGGTCGACGGTGCCGGGCGCGTATCCGAGGGCGTCGAGATTGCGTTCGAGCTCCAGCACGTCGGCGCCGGCCGTCATGCCCCAGGTGAAGGGGCGGTAGGCCGGGACGTGTCCGTAGAGCAGGACGGCGTCGGTGCCCGCGACGGCGAACAGCCGTGACCCGCGCCCGATCACCGAGCCGGCCGCGGGCGCGGCCGTCACCACCCCGGGGGCCAGCTGGTTCACGACCGAGACGGTCCCGTCGTAGCCGAGCGTCCCCGACAGCGGCACCCGCGAGACGATGTCGCCGCGCCGCACCGGGACCGCGGTCACCGCCACCGGCGCCTTGCCCGCCCCGCGCGCCGGTTCCCCCCGGCTCGCCGCCCAGATCCCGCCGGACGCGGCGACGACCGCGACCCCGGTCGCCGCGATCACGACGGCCCTCATGAGACGGCGATCCTTCCCGGCCAGTACCGCTGGCAGGGCTGTGTGGCCTGGAGGAGGCGCTGCGACTTGCCTTCCGCCTCGATCGCCGTCCCGTGGAGCGGGAAGGACCCGTCGGCCTTGGGGTCGGGCCATTCCGGGATGCCGTGTTCGCGGACGCATTGGGCGAACCGTTTGAGGGCCGGGACGTCCTTCGGTTTGGGCTCCTGCCGGTTGTCCCTCCCGGACCGCTTCTTGGCGGTGGAGTTCATCCGGTCGAGGATCGCCTTGCATTCCGGGACGCTCTCCAGCGCCTGGAAGATCGTCTTCGTCTGGTCCGGCCCGCCGGCCGGGGAGAAGGTGATGTCGTCCCCGGTGGCGTTCACTTTCGGGTCGGGGAAGGTCGGGTAGCCGTGCGCTCGGGCGCACTGCGACATGCTCCTGCCCAGCGCGAGCACCTGCTGCATGTTGTTGGCGCTGGACGAGGGGGACGCGGACGCCGCGCCGTGGCCGGAGGCGCACCCGGCCAGGGCCAGCACCGACGCCGCGGCCAGCGCCGCGGGGGCGAGTCTGTTCATGTCCGCCAGGGTGGGCGTCCGCGCCGCCCGTCCGCGTCTGGCGCGAGGCGGACCCCTGCGTACATCTTCCGACAGATCCGCTCGCGACCGCGGCGTCATACCCTTCAGCCATGCGTCCCCGGGCCGGCCCCCTCCTGCTCGACTCCGCGGCGGCGGCCGTCCTCGCCCTGGCGAGCGCGCTGCTCGGCGCCGACCCGGGCCTGCACACCCCGACCCAGGCCAAGATGACGATGGTCTACGGCTCCGAGGCGGGCTGGCGGGTGCACATCGCCTTCTGGTGGCTGGCGGGCGGGCTGCTGGTCGCGGCGCTCCTGGTCCGGCGCCGCCTGCCGGTGGCCGCCGTGGTCCTCGCCGCGGCGGGCGTCGCCTCGCACCTCACCGGCTGGCCCGCCGTGGTGTTCGCCAAACCGTTGAGACCGGGATCGGGGCTCGGCCACGATCTCCCGCTGCTGCCGCTCGACCTGAGCGTCCTGGTCACGGTGTACGGGCTGGCCGGCGCCGCCGCGACCCGCAGGGCGTCGGTGGCGTTACTGATCGCCCTTGAGACGGGACTGGGCCTGCTCGCGCTGGTGGAGCCGCTGGAGGCGATCCGCCTGGGCCGCCTCGGCCCGCGCAAGGGCGACTTCCTCCCCTCCGCGTGGGGCGCGGTGCTCCAGGCCCTGTCGGACGCGGCCGTCCCGGCACTGCTCCTGGGCATCGCCTGGGCGGCCGGCGACAACGCCCGGACGCGGCGGGCGCACCTGGCCGTCATCGAGGCGCGGGCCGCCGACCTTGAACGCGAGCAGGAGCAGCGCACCGCCCTCGCCGTCGCGACCGAACGCGGGCGGATCACCCGCGAGCTGCACGACGTCGTCGCGCACGGCCTGTCGGTGATGGTCGTCCAGGCGCAGGGGGCGCAGGCGGCGCTGCGCCGCCACCCCGAACGCAGCGAGGCCGCCCTGCACAACGTGATCACCACGGGCCGCGCCTCGCTCGCCGAGATGCGCCGGCTGCTCGGCCTGGTCCGCACGCAGGCCGAACTGGCCCCGCAGCCCAGCCTCGCCGCGCTGCCCGAGCTGATCGACCGGGTCCGCGCCAGCGGGCGGCCGGTCACGTTCGAGATCACGGGCGAGCCGGCGACGCTGCCGGCGGGCATCGAGCTGTCGGCGTACCGGATCGTCCAGGAGGCGCTGACCAACACGCTCAAGCACGCCGACCCGGGCTGCTCGTGCAGCGTCGGCCTCGACTTCACCGGCGGCGAACTCACCATCCGGGTGCACGACACCGGCGGCACGGGGCGGCCACCGGTGTTCGGCAACGGCCTGCGCGGCATCGCCGAACGGGTCACCGCCCTCGGCGGCACCGTCCACGCCGGGCCGGCCGACCGGGGCGGCTTCGAGGTCACCACGGTCCTGCCGCTGGCGGCCCCGGCATGATCCGGGTGGTGATCGCCGACGACCAGTCCCTGGTCCGCACCGGCTTCCGCATGATCCTGGACGAGACCGGCGACATCGGCGTGGTGGGCGAGGCCGCCGACGGGCTGGAGGTCCTCGCCACCGCCGCCGCGACGTCCCCGCACGTGATCCTGATGGACGTGCGGATGCCCGGCATCGACGGCATCGAGGCGACCCGGCGGCTGCGCGGGCGCGCCGCGCCGGACGGCCCGCCGCACGTGATCATCCTGACCACCTTCGACCTGGACGAGTACGTCTATGCCGGCCTGCGCGCGGGCGCCGCCGGGTTCCTCCTCAAGGACACCCTCGCCGCCGACCTCGTCACGGCGGTCCGCACGGTCGCGTCCGGCCAGAACGTCGCCGCCCCGACCGTCACCCGCCGGCTGATCCGCCATTTCGTCGACACCGCCCCGCGCGCGGCGCACGCCCCTGGCCTGGCGATGCTGACCCCGCGCGAGGGCGAGGTCCTCGTCCTCATCGCCCGGGGGATGTCCAACGCCGAGATCGCCGAGACCCTCCTCATCACCGAGGGCACCACGAAGACCCATGTCAGCCGGATCCTCACCAAGCTCGGCCTGCGCGACCGCATCCACGCCGTCATCTACGCCCACCAGAACGGCGTCGTCTAGCGCGCCGGCTGCGGGAGAACCACGTGCGGATCGTCGAACTCGCCGACGGCCGTGACCTGCGGCTCCGCGCGTCCGGCCGCTTACTGCGACAGAAACGCTGTTCTAAAATTCCCGTGGATCAATGACGGGGCAGGCGGAGCCGGAGTCGTCTGCCGCCCCGTGCCAGGCGAGCGGCGGCCGAGAAGACCCGCGGGCGCAGGCGTTCAGGCTCCCAGCGGCGTGCCGGGTGATCAGCGAAGGCGAGCATCTGAGTGCAGGCAGTAGGTCCGCGGCCAGTGCTGCCGGTTCGAGCCAGATCTGGTTGGCGGCGAAGTTGTGCAGGGACAGGTTGCGCAGGCCGGCGCCCTTGGCACAGCGGATGCGGTCTTCGCAGCTGGCCCGGCGGCGGTGGCACAGTTCCAGGTCGGCGAGCTGCCCGTGCTTGCCGCCGGGCCGGGTACCGGTGATAAAGCAGGTGAAGCGGTGCCCGTCGATGTCGGTGAACTCCACGGGCTCCTCCAGACTCGGAGAAGCCCGAACGTGGTCACACTCATCGCCGGTTCGTGGGCCTACGGCCCGACTCACTACATCGAGGCGGACGGCCCGCGGAGACTTCCCTCCCGGCCGATCGAGCTGCTGTCGACGCAGGACTGACTCTCCGGCCTGACCACCCAGCAGAACCCACACGCCGGCCAAGCCGCTACGCGGCCTGCCCGGCGAAATGAAACATCGAGGTTAGCGTTCGAGCATTGCTGTGATTGTGGAATCGGCGGCCTGTTCTGCGGTGTCGGTTCCAGGAGCGGCGCCGTTCCATCTCTCGGCGAAGGCGTCCACCGTCTCGCGGAACGACCGGTTCAAGGCCGGGCCGGACAGTACCCCGGCGACCGCGAACAGATGCCTCGCCCAGCCGTGGCCCTCCACGGCCCCGGTGATCGCCAGCGTCCAGACGCCGTCCTCCTCCGCGACACGCTCTACGGCCAGGGACGCCTCGCCCACAGGGTTCTCGGCGGTGCCGGTGAGTAGCAGGCCGGTGCTCCACCAACGCTGAAGGTCTGCCTCGGCCGCCGCCGTGACGGGCATGCCGCCCGCGACCGCACCAGTGAACCCGGCACGGACGACGGTGGGTCTGCGGGCATTGTCGATCTCGACCCACCCTGTGCGCGCATCCTCCGGACCGGCGAACTCGATGCGGTTCGGCCCATCGAACTCCCAGGCCGCTACGTCCACTTTGAACGACTCGCGCTTGTCTTCCGAGACTGAGGCCTTCGAGACGAAGGTGATGCCGTATCTGGTGCCTGGTCTGATGTGCTTCCCCTTGAGGAGCCGCACGTCGTAGCTACTCTCAGGGCTCTTGAAGAGGCGGCGCCGGTCGAAGACCAGCCTCTCGATCCCCTGGTGAAGCTCGGCCACATAGGTCTCGACCCATTCGCGGGGCACGGACTTGAGTGTTATGCGATGTTCGAAGTCGAGGCGCTCGCGCATGCCGCGTTTCGCCATGCCGGGCACCTCGGCGTTCCAAGCGGACACCGCGTTGGCGAGGCCCTCGTCCAGCTTGCGCAGGACGCGGGCCCGATTGGCGGCGAGCCACACCGCCGCGACAGGACGCAGCAGGGAGCGCCCGCCGAACCGCGTCGTGGCCCGGACGGACCAGCGTCCGCGCTTGCCCTTGCGCCGCGCGATCCGCACCTCGGCGAAGGCCCAGGGATGCACGATTCGCAGCGATACCGGGGGCGTCTTCGAGCCGGGCGCCGACCACCAGTCCTCAGCCCGCAGCACCCCTTCCCACCGCGCGCGCCGCAACCCGCGAAACGGCTTGGGCCCCTGATAGTCACCGGTGAGGCGGACGGAATCCAGCCGTCGGCCGGACATGTGCAGCTCCAGCCGCAGATTGACGGTATGGCCGCCGGAGACGCCCGTGACCTCGATCCGCGACTCGCCGGCTCTGTTCCAGGCCGGGACGTGCACATCGACGGACAGCTCGTCTTCCTCCCCGTGGTAGCGGGCTCCGGCGGCGAGGTGCCGGCCCTCCACCAGCCGCACGTCACCGATGACCTCGTCGCCGAACTCGAAGCCGCTTCGACTGATCGGCGCCTCCTCCACCGCGTCCAGCAGCGCACGCACCACCTGGTCCAGCAACTCGCGCGGAAGCGGAGCAACCTCAACATCACGCCGATAACGGGTCACACTGATGAGCTTCCCAGTCTGAGCGCAAGGCGAATGCTCGTTTCGCGGACGCCCCTCGGCTGGTGGGTTCACGCCCCATGGGGAGCGACGCGAGGCCAGCATTAACGACATGCCTATCGGCGCGGCCGACCGGCGAATCTTCGGCCCGCGATCCGCAGGAGATCGCGGTGTCGAGACTCCCCTCCAGTGACCGGCATAGCGTCTCGTCGCCCACTGCGGGCGGCCGAGGTCGCACGCAGCCACGTCTCCCCCACGCTGGCGGAATGCACACCCTTCCGCCGCCGATTCGCCGCTGTACATCAAGGGCGTCGGCGGCTCAGACAGCACTGGGGACTGTCCCCACGCTCCCGTCGACGAGGGGTGGTAGCTGACTCCCAGCCGAGCCCGCGAGCCGTGTGCCCAACCTCGCGAGACAGAACACCTGGCACTGACGTCCTTGCCGCGGGCAGCATCTAGCCCCGGGGGCGCGAGAGATGTCTACTTTGACGGGTCAGCGAGGTTCGCTCTGGCCGTTGCTGTGACTCAGGATGCTGCATGATCAATGCAGGTCTCATTGACATCTGATTGACATGCGATCTTGATTCAAGATCGTTTAGGTTCCAGCGACGCCGTGACCTGAGAAAACAATGGAGCGGGTGACGGGAATCGAACCCGCGCTGTCAGCTTGGGAAGCTGAAGTTCTACCATTGAACTACACCCGCGTGGCGGGTGGTCGGGGCCGCCCGCGCTTGGACATCGTACCGGAAAGTCGGGTGCGGCGTGGCGGGGGTGCGGGTGGGATAGCTTTTCGGGGTGCTGCTCTCCGATCGCGACATCAGGTCCGAGCTCGAGACCGGGCGGGTGAAGATCGACCCGTACGAGCCGGGCATGGTCCAGCCGTCCAGCGTGGACGTGCGACTGGACCGGTACTTCCGGGTGTTCGAGAACCACCGGTACCCGCACATCGATCCGGCTGTGGAGCAGCCGGACCTGACGCGGCTGGTGGAGGTGGACGCCGAGGAGGCGTTCGTGCTGCATCCCGGGGAGTTCGTGCTGGCCTCCACCTACGAGGTGTTCGGGCTGCCCGACGACCTGGCCGCGCGGCTGGAGGGCAAGTCCAGCCTGGGGCGGCTGGGGCTGCTGACGCACTCGACGGCGGGCTGGATCGACCCGGGGTTCAGCGGGCACGTGACGCTGGAGCTGTCGAACGTGGCGACGCTGCCGATCAAGCTGTGGCCGGGGATGAAGATCGGCCAGATGTGCCTGTTCAGGACCAGTTCGCCGGCGGAGTACCCGTACGGGTCGGAGCGCTACGGGTCGCGGTACCAGGACCAGCGGGGGCCCACGCCGTCGCGGTCGTATCTGAACTTCCACCGGACGAAGGTGTGACGGCGGACACGTGACGCAGATCACTCAAAGATGAAACATCTTCTCGGGACGGGTAGTTTCGTGCGACGCACAGCCTTGGCTCCTGGTTGACAGCCTCTTTTGCCTGAGGTGGGTCGACGGGTGCCAGACGGATGAGGGCTACCCGTTTCCGCGCCGCCCCCGGGTGTGGGAACACGGAAGGAGATCGTGTCCATACTCCGCGCGGAAAGCGTCACGAAGCTGTTCGGCCGAAAGGCGGCCGAGGCGCAACGAAAACTCAAGGCGGGTGCGGACCTGAAGGACGTCCGCGCACTGGGCGTCACCCCCGCCGTCGTGGACGCCACGTTCGAGGTCGAGCAGGGCGAGATCTTCGTGGTGATGGGCCTGTCGGGCTCCGGTAAGTCCACGTTGATCCGGATGTTGAACGGTCTGTTGGAGGCCACCTCCGGGGCCGTCGAGATCGATGGCCAGGATATCGCGAAGCTGTCGCCGAAGGCGCTGCGAACGCTCCGGCAGAACAAGATCTCCATGGTCTTCCAGCACTTCGCGCTCTTCCCCCACCGGTCGGTCCTGGCCAACGCCGCGTACGGGCTGGAGGTCCGCGGCGTCGCCAAGGAGGAACGAGAGAGCAAGGCCCGGGAGTTCCTGGGGCTCGTCGGGCTCGCGGGCTGGGAGGACAAGCTCCCCGGCCAGCTGTCCGGCGGCATGCAGCAGCGGGTCGGGCTGGCCCGCGCGCTGGCGGCGGGCACCGACATCATCCTGATGGACGAGGCCTTCAGCGCGCTGGACCCGCTGATCCGCCGCGAGGTGCAGGACCTGCTGCTCGACCTGCAGGGGCGGTTCGGCAAGACGATCGTGTTCATCACGCACGACCTGAACGAGGCCATGCGCATCGGCGACCGCATCGCGGTGATGCGGGAGGGCCGGATCGTGCAGATCGGGACGGCCGAGGAGATCCTGACGGACCCGGCGAACGACTATGTCGCCCAGTTCGTCGCGGACGTGGACCGGACCCGGGTGCTGACGGCGTCGTCGGTGATGGAGAAGCCGCTGGTCACCGTGCTGTCGTCGACGGGGCCGCGGACGGCCCTGCGGACGATGCGCGAGCACCAGACCGACGCGGCGTTCGTCGTCGGCCGGGACCGGAGGCTGATCGGCAAGGTGAAGGCCGCGGCGGTCGCGGACGCGGTGCAGGAGAACGTCCAGAAGCTGGACGGCCTGATCGACCCGGAGGACCTGGACCCGGTGGCGCCGGACACCCCGGTCGCCGACCTGTTCCAGCGGTGCGCGGAGAGCGACCTGCCGGTGCCGGTGGCGGACGAGGCCGGGACGCTGCTCGGGGTGATCCCGCGGGTGACGCTGCTGGCGGCGCTCGGCGCGATCAGCACGCATGTGGACGAGGTCGTCGAGTCGTCCGGCGAGGACGCCGCTGACGGCGCGGAGCCGGCTCTCGCGCTGACGAAGGAGGGTTCCGTTGACGACTGACGTGCTCGCGAGCGAGGTGCCCCGGGTGCACGTCGGCGACTGGTTCTCCGATCTGGTCGACTGGTGCACCACCAATCTGGGCTGGCTGTTCGACGGGATCGGCTCGGCCATCACGTGGGCGGTCGACAACCTGACGGACCTGCTGAACCTGCTGCCGCCGGTCGGGCTGGCGGTGGTGCTGGCGGTGATCGCCGTGGTGCTGAGCGGCTGGAAGCTCAGCGTCTTCACGCTGCTCGGCTTCGGGCTGATCGACAGCATGGAGCTGTGGGACCCGGCCATGGACACGCTGGCGCAGGTGCTGGTGGCCGCGGTGATCGGGGTGGTGATCTCGATACCGATCGGCATCGCGGCGGGCCGCAGCGCCGTCGTGAGCCGGATCGTCCGCCCGGTCCTGGACTTCATGCAGACGATGCCGGCGTTCGTCTACCTGATCCCGACGATCTTCTTCTTCCACATCGGCGTCGTGCCGGGCGTGGTGGCGACGGTGATCTTCTCGCTGCCGCCGGGGGTGCGGCTGACGGAGCTCGGCATCCGCGGCGTGGACCCGGAGATGGTCGAGGCGGGCGAGGCGTTCGGCACGCCGCCGATGCGGGTGCTGACCCGGATCCAGATCCCCCTCGCCATGCCGTCGATCATGGCGGGCGTCAACCAGCTGATCATGCTGTCGCTGTCGATGGTGGTCATCGCGGGCATGGTCGGCTCGGACGGCCTGGGCGGCGTGGTGCTGGAGGGCATCCAGCGGCTGGACATCTCCAAGGGCTTCGAAGGCGGCCTCGGTGTGGTCGTCCTGGCCATCTACCTGGACCGCCTCACCGGCGCGCTGGGCAGCGAGCGCCCGAGCGGGCTGCGCACGCTCTGGGCACGCAGGGTGGCCGACCCCGTCGGCTGACCCTGTCGGCTGACCCCCGTCGGCCGACATCCATGGGCTGACCACCATGGGCGACCGCGCGGGCCGACCCCGCGCACACGATCTTTTCACCCCCTGCAAGGCGACGAAAGGAAGGGCATTGCGTCCCAAGTTCAAGGTTCTGGCCGCGGCGGCGATGGCGCTGGCGCTCGGCGCGACGGCTAGCGCCTGCAACAGTTCGGACGACAAGAAGAACAGCAAGGATCTGACGCTCGGCGTCGTGTCCGGCTGGGCGGAGGGCGAGGCCGCCACCGCCCTCTGGAAGAAGATGCTGACCGACAAGGGCTACAAGGTCACGGTCAAGGAGCTCGACACCGGCCCCCTGTACGCGGGCATGGCGCAGGGGGACGTGGACCTCTACGTCGACTCGTGGCTGCCGAACACCCACGAGGACTACTGGAAGCAGTACGGCGACAAGCTGGAGAAGGTCGGCGTCTGGTACCCGTCGGCGCCGCTGACGATCGCCGTGCCGGACTACTCGCCGCTGCACTCGCTGGCGGACCTCAAGGGCAAGGGCTCGCAGTACGGCGGCAAGATCATCGGGATCGAGAAGAGCTCCGGGCTGTACCGGGTGTCGCAGACGAAGATGCTGCCCGCCTACGGCCTGGACAAGGAGTACACGGTCACGACGTCGTCGACGGCGGCGATGCTGGCCGAGCTGCAGAAGGCGGTCAGCGCCCACAAGGACATCGTCGTCACGCTGTGGCGCCCGCACTGGGCGTACTCGAAGTTCCCGATCCGGGACCTGCAGGACCCGAAGGGCGCGATGGGCAAGCCGGACGGCGTGAACACCGTCGCGCGCAAGGACTTCAGCAAGGACCAGCCGCAGGTGGCCGCCTGGCTGAAGAAGTTCAAGATGGACGACAAGCAGCTGGGCTCGCTGGAGGACCTCATCGCGAACCAGTACAAGGGCAAGCCGGACCAGGCGGTGGACGCGTGGCTGAAGGCGAACCCGGGCTTCGAGCAGTCCATGACGGGCTGACGCGTCGTCCCGTCCCGGAGGGAACGTTCCAGCGTTCCTGAAGGCGTCAGGGGGCCGTCCGGAGATACCGGACGGCCCTCTGCCTTTTCCGGGACGTTCTGGGCCGTTTCAGGACGTTCTGAAGGGCGCCGCGTCCCGCGCGGCCCCGGTCAGCCCGCCAGGCCGAGCCCCGGTCAGCCCGCCAGGCCGACGCTGAAGACGACCACGACCAGGCCGAGGCCGGTGGCGCACAGCGTCATCACGCGCGGGTGGCCGCTGTGCGCCTCCGGCAGGATCTCGGCGGCGGACAGGTACAGCAGGACGCCGGCGAACAGCCCGAGGTAGGGCCCGAGGACGCCCTCCGGGACCGTCCCGATCAGGGTGAGCGCGGCCCCGGCGACGGGCGCGACTGCGTCCGCGGCCAGCAGCGCGAGCGCGGGGCGGCGGTCCCGGCCGCCGAGCGAGGCCGCGGTGAAGGTGTTGAAGCCGTCCGCGAAGTCGTGGGTGATGACGGCGAGCGCGACGAACGCGCCGGTCTGCGTGCCGGACTGGAAGCCGAGCCCGATGCTTAGGCCGTCCACCAGGCTGTGCCCGACGAGCGCGCACGCGGCGAGCAGCCCGGCGCCGCCCGCGCCGTCGCGGTGGCCGTGGCCGTGCGCGTGGCCGTGCGCGTGGACGTGCGGGGCGTACTCGCCCTCGTGGGCGCGGTGGATCGCGACGGACTGCTCGACCACGTGCAGCAGCAGGAACCCGACGGCAAAGCCGATCATCGGGGCGGGGACGCCGAACGGCCGGTTCCGGGACAGCTCCAGCGACTCGGGGATCAGGTCGAACGCGACGACGCCGAGCATCAGGCCGCCGGCGAGGCCGAGGACGAGGTGCCGCTTGTCCCGCACCCGCATCGCCGCGAGCCCGCCGGCGAGCGTCATGAGGAATGCCAGGGCGGACACGAGCACGGCCATCCCCTGGTCTTACCAGCCGTCCCGGCGATCACTCCTCCCGCCGCGTCGATGATCGGCTACAGGACCCTTGGCACGGCGGAGGCCCCGGCCCCCGCCGAGCGGGGACCGGGGCCTCGATGCGGTGCCGGGCTACTCGGCGGCCACGGGCTCCTTCTCCTGGGCGGTTCCCTCGCCCTTGATGGAGCGGATGAGCAGCTGGGAGACGTCGACGACCTCCAGGCTCTCCTTGGCGTCGCCGGAGTTCTTCTTCTCGTTGATGGCGTCGCCCAGCATGACCAGGCAGAACGGGCACGCGGTGGAGACGGTGTCCGGGTCGGTGGTCAGCGCCTCGTCCACGCGCTCGGTGTTGATGCGCTTGCCGATCCGCTCTTCCATCCACATCCGGGCGCCGCCGGCGCCGCAGCAGAACCCGCGGTCCTTGTGCCGGTGCATCTCCTGCGTCTTGACGCCGGGGACGGTGGCCATGATGTCGCGGGGCTGCTTGTAGACCTTGTTGTGGCGGCCCAGGAAGCACGGGTCGTGGTAGGTGATCTTCTCCTCGATCGGGGTGACCGGGGTGAGCTTGCCCTCCTCGACCAGGTGCGCGAGCAGCTGGGTGTGGTGGACGACCTCGTAGTTCCCGCCGATCTGCGGGTACTCGTTGGCGAGGGTGTTGAAGCAGTGCGGGCAGGTCGCGACGATCTTCTTCACGCCCGCGTCGTTGAGCGTCTCGACGTTCTGCTGGCCGAGCATCTGGAAGACGAACTCCATGCCCAGGCGGCGGGCCGGGTCACCGGTGCACGCCTCCATCGGGCCGAGCACGGCGAACTTGACGCCCGCGATGTGCAGCAGCTCGGCGACGGCCTTGGTGGTCTTCTTCGCCCGGTCCTCCAGGGCGCCGGCGCAGCCGACCCAGAACAGGTACTCGGTGTCCTCGGCGACCTTGTCGTCGACGACCTCGACCTCGAAGTCCAGCTCCTCGATCCACTCGAGGCGCTTCATCTCGGACATGCCCCACGGGTTGCCCTTGTTCTCGAGGTTCTTCAGCATGACGCCGGCCTCGGACGGGAACGAGGACTCGATCATGACCTGGAAGCGGCGCATGTCCAGGATGTGGTCGATGTGCTCGATGTCGACCGGGCACTGCTCGACGCAGGCGCCGCAGTTGGTGCAGGACCAGAGGACGTCGGGGTGGATGACGCCGTCCTCGCCGACGAGCTCCTTGTCGACCTGCATGGCGAGCTTCTGCTCGTCGGTGAACTTGGCCTGCGCCTCCTCGGAGGCGGTGAAGTAGGGGGCCTTGGCCAGCGCGTGGTCGCGCAGCTCCAGGATCACCATCTTCGGCGACAGCGGCTTGCCGGTGTTCCACGCGGGGCACTGGGACTGGCAGCGACCGCACTCGGTGCAGGTCGCCATGTCGAGGAAGCCCTTCCAGGTGAAGTCCTCGATCTTGCCGCGGCCGAAGACGTCCTCGTCGGGGTCGGCCTCCTCGAAGTCCAGCGGCTTGCCGCCGGACATCATCGGCTGCGCGGCGCCGAGCCCGTCGGGGCGGCGCTTGAACATCACGTTCAGCGGGGCGAGGAAGATGTGCAGGTGCTTGGAGTGCACCACGAACACCAGGAACACCAGCGCGACGCCGATGTGCAGCAGCAGGCCGATGGACTCCAGGACGTCCAGCGTGTGGTGGCTCAGGCCGTCGAACAGGTGCCCGACCAGGTAGGAGAAGTAGGCGCCCTTGCCGTAGTCGAGGTTGCCGTTGGCCCACTCGACGCCCCGGTAGAAGAACATCGTCCAGATCACGTTGAAGATCATGAACAGCGTGATCCAGGCGCCGGACAGGTGCGAGCCCTTGAACCGGGACTTGCGCTCCAGCCGCTTGGGCGAGTTCTTGACGCGGATCGAGGTGAAGACGATCAGGCCCGCGGTGCAGGCCAGTGCGATGGTGTCCTGGACGAACCCGATCGGGCCCCACGTCTGGAGCCACGGGATCTTCTTGTCCAGGCCGGCGAGCAGCGCGACGGCCGCTTCCAGGTAGACGGTGGCCAGGAGGAAGAACGCCCACATGACCGCGGCGTGCGCGGAGCCGGCCAGCGTCCACTTCAGCAGTTTGCGCTGTCCCAGGACCTCGGTGACCTGGCCCTCGATGTCGGCCTTCTTGTCACGCTTGACCTGCAGCACGCGCTCGGGGTCGGGCTGCCCGGCCATGGCCGTGTTGTACAGGAACAGCACCCGCCGGCCGGCGAGCGCCAAAGCGACCGCCGTTCCGGCGAGCCCAATGACCAACGTGATCCAGAACACTGTTCCGTCCTCCTGGGGTACGGGCGATGGCAGTCAGCGTAGGGCTCGCGACAGACTGCATCTCATCCGGGGCCCGAATACTACTCGGTAGTAGCTTATGTGGTCACACGCGCAGGTCAGCACGCCTTTCGACCGGTCCGCGCACCGGTGGGCCGCGAACTCGCCGTTCCGTCGTCCCCATACCTTACGGATCCGGCGCGCCGATGAGTATCGGCCGCTTCCCGAGTCAAAAGGACAGGACGAGGGCCCGTCCAGCGCGTTCCCGCCCAGCGGTACGCGGCCGACGGGCCGGACCGACGGAGGAGAGACCGGCCGATGCCCCAGAACCCCGACCTCGCACCCGCCGCCCGCCGGCTGGCGGACCTGCTCGCCGCCGTGCGCGACGACCGGCTCGGCGCGCCGACGCCGTGCGCGGACACCTCGCTCGCGACCCTGATCGACCACGTCGACGGGCTGTCGCTGGCGTTCGCGCAGGCCGCGGCCAAGGACGTCCCCGAGGGCGGGTCGCAGCCGCCGTCACCGGACGGCGCGAACCTGACGCCCGACTGGCGCACGCGCGTGCCCGAGCGGCTCGACGCGCTCGCCGCCGCCTGGCGCGAACCGTCCGCCTGGGAGGGCACGACGGAGGCGGGCGGCGTGCGGATGCCCGCCGAGGTCATGGGACGCGTCGTGCTGAACGAGCTGGTCGTGCACGGCTGGGACATCGCGGCGGCCAGCGGGCAGCCCTACGTGTGCGGCGACGACGAGGTGGAGGAGTGCCTCGTGTTCGTCGGGCAGGCCGTCGAGCAGAGCGGCGGCAAGGGCTCGCCGGGGCTGTTCGAGGCGCCCGTCCCCGTCCCGGACGGCGCCTCTCCCCTCGACCGGCTGATCGCCCTCACCGGCCGCGACCCGTCCTGGACGCCCTAGCCGCGCCGGTACCCATGCTCTGATCAATGGCGTGCTCCCGGCCGGGCCCGCCGGTGACCGTGGATGACCAGGGCATCGGCGGGCATGACGACCGGGCGAGCGACCGGAGGGGCCGGTGCCGGCCGGCCGAGGGGGGCGCATGATGGCCGAGGACGTCGTCGTTGTCGGAGCGGGACTGGCCGGGCTGGCCTGCGCGGTGCGGCTGCACGAGCGCGGGGTGCCCGTCCGGGTGCTGGAGGCGTCGGACGGGGTCGGCGGCAGGGTCCGCACCGACCTCGTGGACGGCTTCCGCCTCGACCGCGGGTTCCAGGTGTTCAACACCGCCTATCCGGAGGCGAGGCGCCTGCTCGATCTGCGGGCCCTCGACCTGCGGCCGTTCGCGTCGGGGCTGCTGGTCTTCCACGAGGGGCGCCGGGAGCGCGTGATGCTGCCCTGGCGGCACCCGGAGCACGCGTTGAGCGGCGTGTTCGCCGACGTCGGGACGCCCGCCGACAAGGCGGCGCTGGCGGCGATGACCGCCCGCGACCTCGCCGCGTCCGGCTCCTGGCTGCGCGACGGCCCGGACCGCCGCACCCGCGACGAGCTCCGCGTCCGGGGCATGTCGGACGTGATGATCGACGGGCTGATGCGCCCCTTCCTGGCGGGCGTCCTGCTGGAGCGCGAGCTGGAGACCTCCAGCCGGTTCTTCCACCTGGTCTGGCGGTCGTTCGCGCGCGGCACCATCGCCGTCCCGGCGCTCGGCATGGGGCGCATCCCCGAGCAGCTCGCCGCGCGCCTGCCGGCCGGGACGATCTCCCTGAACAGCCCCGTGCGGGAGATCGTGGACGGCGGCGTGCGGACCGAGGACGGCGGCACCGTGCGGGCGAGCGCCGTGGTCGTCGCCACCGACCCGCGCCGGGCGGCCGCGCTGCTGCCCGAGATCGAGGCGCCGGCGATGCGCGCCGTCACGACCTTCTACCATTCGGCCCCGGCCTCGCCGCTGGGCGAGCCGATCCAGATCGTCGACGCCGACGGCGTCGTCACCGACACGCTGGTCCTCACCGACGCGGCTCCGGAGTACTCGTCCGACGGCCGCGCGCTCGTCTCGACGTCCGTGCTCGGGACCGGGGCGGACGAGGCGCGCGTGCTGGACCGGCTCGGCGAGATCTACGGCGGCACGTCCGGCTGGCGGCTCGTGGCCGAGTACCCGATCGAGGCCGCGCTGCCGGCGATGCCGCCGCCGCTGCGGATGCGCCGTCCGGTGCGGCTGGGCGCCGGGCGGTACGTCTGCGGGGACCACCGCGACACCGGCTCCATCCAGGGCGCCCTGGTGTCCGGGCGGCGCACCGCGGAGGCCGTGCTCGCCGACGCCGTCCAGCGGAGCGGCGCCACCCTGCACCCGGCCTGATCCGGAACTCCCGTTGGCACGGCGGCGGGCCGGCCGCCGGTGGCACCGTGACGGCCGTCTCGTTTTTAAACGCGTTCAAAAATCTGCGTTACGCTTCCGGGGACACCCGGAGGTGGACGCGATGAAGCTGGTGATCCCCGGCGGCACCGGGCAGGTGGGCACGGTCCTGGACCGCGCGCTCACCGCCGCGGGCCACGAGGTCGTGATCCTGACGAGGCGGCCGGCGCGCGAGCGCGAGCTGCCCTGGGACGGCCGGACCCTCGGCCCGTGGGCGGCGGCGATCGACGGCGCCGACGCCGTGATCAACCTCGCCGGGCGCAGCGTGAGCTGCCGCTACACCCCGGCCAACCTGCGGGAGATGATGGACTCCCGGGTCGAGTCGGCGCGGGTCGTGGGCGAGGCCGTCGCCGCCGCCGCGCGTCCTCCCCGGGTCTGGCTCCAGATGAGCACCGCCACCGTCTACGCCCACCGCTTCGACGCGCCCAACGACGAGGCGACCGGCGTCATCGGCGGCGGCGAGCCCGGCGTGCCGCGCTACTGGTCGTACAGCGTCAGGATCGCCGAGGAGTGGGAGCGGGCGCAGGCGGAGGCCGACACCCCGTCCACCCGCAAGGTCGCGCTGCGCACCGCGATGGTGATGAGCCCCGATCGCGGCGGCGTCTTCGACGTGCTGCTCTGGATGGCGCGGCTCGGCCTCGGCGGGCCGGTCGCGGGCGGCGCGCAGTACGTGTCGTGGATCCACGAGGACGACTTCGTCCGCGCGGTCGAGTTCCTGATCGGCCGGGACGACCTCGACGGGCCGGTGAACCTCGCCTCGCCCGGTCCCCTGCCGCAGCGCGCGTTCATGCGCGCGCTCCGCAAGGCCTGGGGCATGCCGGTGGGCCTGCCCGCCACGGCGTGGATGGCCGAGATCGGCGCGCTCGCCCTCCGCTCGGACACCGAGCTGCTGCTCAAGAGCCGCCGCGTCGTCCCGGGCCGCCTGCTCGACGCGGGCTTCGCCTTCGACCACCCGCGGTGGCCCGAGGCCGCCGCCGACCTCGTCCGGCGGGTGCGGCGCCGCTGATCAGGACCCGGTCGCGGCGCGGGCACCGCGCTCGCGCCAGGCCCGCTCCCACTGGCGGGTCAGCATCGGGTAGACGATCAGGTACCGGAACGGCGTGATGACGGCCATGTAGAGGCGTCCGACCAGGCCGTTCGGCCGGACCAGCACCGCCATCCGCAGCTCGTAGTCGCCGTCCGCCGCCGGGGCCCACCCCAGGTGCATGAGGCCGTGGACGGTGCCGTTCGCGATCTCGCGGACGTCCTCGTCCGGGAGCCGGTAGACGGGGGTGAACGGGGAGCCGACCGGCCCGGCGCCGTCGACGGTGTCGCGCAGGTCGCTCGGCAGGCGGTCGCGCAGCGGCCGGACCCGGGAGCCGAGGCCGGTCCTCGGCCGGTCCCAGCCGAGCAGCGCGCCGAGCCCCCAGCGGACCGCGAACAAGAGCTTCACCGGAGGGGCCTGCCGGGCGAGGCCGCCGGACGACCGGATCGCCTCCAGCATCACCGGGAAGTCGTCGGGCCCGGCGCCGGGGGCGCGGACGGACCACACGTCCTCCAGCTCGAAGTCCCGCGCGATCTCGTGGATCCGCCACGGCCGGTCGGTGTGCGCGCTGTCGGGAAGCCGCATGGCCACCGCCTCCGTCAGGTATACGGTTGCGTACAACACCCAGGCTAACCCTAGTTATACGGGTGCGTATAGATGGTGCGGACGGAAGTGAGGTGGGGCACATGGCGGGCGCGACCCGCACGCCGCGCGGCCGGTGGGTCGAGGAGGGCCTGCGGATGCTGGCCGAGGGCGGGCCCGACGCCGTCCGGATCGAGGCGCTCGCCAAACGGCTCGGCGTCACCAAGGGCGGCTTCTACGGGTACTTCGCCGACCGCGGCGCCCTCCTGGAGGCGATGCTGGACGCCTGGGAGCGCGAGAGCACCGACGACGTCATCGACCGCGTCGAGAGCGAGGGCGGCGACGCGCGGACCCGCGCCCTGCGCGCGGGCACGCTCACCTTCTCCGACCGGCTGCTCCCGCTCGACCTCGCCGTCCGCGACTGGGCCCGCCGGGACGACGCGGTCGCCGAGCGCCTGCGGCGGGTCGACGACCGGCGCATGGCCCTGCTCCGCGAGACGATCGGCACGTTCTGCGACGACCCCGACGAGGTCGAGGCCCGCAGCCTGATCGCCTTCTGCGTCGCGATCGGGCACCACTTCCTCGCCGCCGGCCACGAGGGCCGCACCCGCGCCGAGGTCCTCGCCCGCGCCGCCGACCTCGTCCTCGACCGTCCGGCCCGCTAGCGCCGCGGGCGGTAGCGGAGGTCGACGACCTCGGGGGCGTCCGCGTCGCGCATCAGTTCCCACCGGACGGGGCCGACGCCCGGCGCGTCGAAGAGCCGGACGCCGTCGCCGAGCATCACCGGCGCGAGGTGGACGGAGAACTCGTCGATCAGCCCGCGCTCGACGCACTGCCGCGCGACGTCGGCGCCGAACACCTCCAGGTTCTTGCCGCCCGCCGCGTCGAGGCCCGTCTCGACGGCCTCCGCGACGTCGCAGTCCAGGAAGGTGAAGCCGGGGGCGGGCGGGGCGTCCTCCGGGTGGTGGGTCAGCACGAAGATCGGCCCGTCCCACTTCCCGCCGTACGGCCTGCGGTTCTCCCCGCCCTCGGCGTCGTAGCCCGCGTCGAAGCCGCGCCGCCCGGCCAGGATGGCGCCGGTGGTCGCGACCATCTCCTCGACGATCCCCGGCGTGAACGACAGGCCGGACATCCAGTCCATCGCATGTCCCGGGCCGGCGATGAAGCCGTCCAGCGACATGGTGAGGTGCCACAGCACCTTGCCCCGCCCGGATGAACCCGTCATGGCCCCGCCTCTCAGGTATGAGCTCCTGAAGTTGGGACCCCGAAGGCGCCGAGAACTCATCGCCGCCCTCGGACGGTCAGCCGTCCTTCTCCTCGACGTCCGACGGCTTCGCGATCACGAACGTCCCCCGCCCGTGCGTCGCCCGGGTGAGCCCCCGCGAGCGCAGCACGCGCGCCGCCGCCTCGGCCGTGCTCTGGGAGACGCCGAATTCATCGGCCATGGCCCGCACTGCCGGAATGCGCCGTCCGACCGGGGACGGCACCGGGCGATGTTCTGACCGGGTGGCCGGGCGCCGGGGCGGCGACTACGCTCGATGATCTTCATCGGAGGTGGCGTATGGCGTCTGTGCGGTACGAGGTCGTCATTGAGGCGCCGCCTGAGCACGTCTGGGACGTGGTGCGCGATGTCGGGGCCGTCCACGAGCGGCTGCTGCCGGGCCGGGTCGCCGGGACGCGGATCGAGGGCGACCGGCGGTTCCTGACCTTTCCCGACGGGCACGTGATCCAGGAGTTGATCATCGCGGTCGACGACGGCGCCCGGCGCCTGGCGTACGCCGTCGTGGAGGGGGCGCGGCCGGCGGTCGAGCGCCATCACGCGTCGTTCGAGGTCCGTTCGGAGGGCGCCGGGGCGCGGTTGGTCTGGACGACCGATGTGCTGCCGCATGCGGTCGCCGGCGAGATCCGCGTGCGCATGGAGCGCGGCGCGGTGGAGATGAAGCGGGCGATCGAGGCGTCGGCGGGCTGACGTCCCGGAGGGTCAGCCCGCGGCGCGGGTGGCGGTTCCGGTGAGGAAGGCGGTGCCGGCCGGGCGGATGGTCGCCGTCCAGCCCCAGGACGCGAGGTCGCGGGCGAGCCGCTGCGGATCGTGGAAGACCTTGACGACGCGGTACTCGCTGCCGTCGTCGAGGCGGCGGCGCACCGAGGGCACGGCCTGCTCGGCGAGCACATCCTCGGCCGCCGCCTCCCCCGGCCCGTTGTCGACGAACACCGCGGTGCCGCCCGGGGCGAGGGCGTCGGCGACGGTCTGCCAGAAGCCGGGCAGGCGGTCCGGCGGCACGTGGGAGAGCCAGAAGGCGAAGAAGACGGTGTCGTAGCGGCGGGTCGGGCGCCATGCGAACAGGTCGGCGCACACGAACTCGACCGTCTCCGACGCCACGCGTTCGCGAGCGATGTCCAGGGCCTCCGGGGAGGCGTCGACGGCCGTCACCGAGCGGGCTCGGGCGGCGAGGCGGCCCGTCCACTGGCCGGTGCCGCAGGCCAGTTCCAGGACGTCCCCGGTGATCGGCAGGTCGTCGACGATCGAGGTGAGGGCCCGGAGGTCGTCACGCTCGTCGTAGACCCGGTCGTACTCGCCCGCGCGGGCCCGGTAATAGGCGATCTGCTCTTGCACGGTGGCGTCCGCGTCGTTGCCCATACGCCACGCTAACCCGGCGGACGTCACGTGCGGCGGCTCCGGGCGGCGGCGAGGGCCGCGAGGAGGGGGACGGCGGCGACGCAGAGCCAGGCGAACAGGTCGCCGATCCGGTCGTAGGGCGTCGTGGCGCCGCGGACGGGGACGTCGGCGACGAGCGTCTGCCGGCCGGAGCCGAAGTAGTCGGCGGTGGCGAGGACGCGGCCGCGGGCGTCGAACGCGGCGGAGAGCCCTTCGGCGTCCTGGCGCACCAGCGCGTAGCCGCCCTCGACGGCGCGCAGGCCCGCCTTGTCGGTGTGAGGACGCCCGTACTCGCGCCAGTCGTGGGCCGGGACGAGCATGATGTCGGCGCGGACGCGCATCATCGCCGGGAAGTCGGCGTCGTAGCAGATGACGTTGGCGATCCTGCCGTACGGGGTGGAGACGACGGGGACGCGGCCGTCCCCCGGCTTGTAGGTCTCGGAGCCGGGGATGGGGTGGGCCTTCTGGTACGTCCACAGCACGGCGCCGTCGGGGCCGAGGAGGACGGTCTCGTCGCGTCCGAAGGCGGGGCCCGCGGTGTCGTAGACGGCGATGCCGATGTCGAGGTAGACGCGGGAGCGGCGGGCCTCGGCGCGGGCGGCGGCGATGACCGCCGGTTCGCGGGCGGCCTGCGCGGAGACCGCGTTCTCGGGCCAGACGACGATCTTCGCTCCGGCGGCGGCCTCGCGGCGGGTCGCGGCGAGCAGGTCGTCCTGCGCGGCGGTGGTGGCGGGGTCGACGGCGGCGGGCGGCGCGGCGGCGATCCCCTGCCGTCCGCCGGGGATCCGGGCGAGCGCGGCGTGCTCGGCGGCGACCACGGACCGGGCCGGGCTCACTCCGGCGATCCGCACGGTCCTTCCGTCGTGCGGGAGCAGCGCGAGCCGCGCGCCACCGGCGAGGGCGACGGCCGCGAGCACGGCCGCGCAGGCGGCGGCGGGACGGGCCGCCGGGCGCGACGGCTCCTGCCAGAACCCGTTGACGGCGGCGGCGGACCAGGCGATGAGGAAGCCGATGCCGTAGCTGCCGGTGACGGACGTGACCTGGAGCAGCGGGAGATCGCCGTGCTGGGTGACGGCGAGGGAACCGTAGGCGGTCCCGAACGGCGACAGCAGCGTGATGAGGAACTCGGTCGCGGCGAGGGCGGCGGGGAAGACGAGCGTGCCCGTCCAGCGGCCGAGCCTGCGGGTCAGTAGGCGGTCGAGGAGGAACGGCACGGTCTGGACCGCGCTGAGCGCGGCGGCACCGGCGAGGACGACCGGGCCGGACCCCATGGCCGACTCGTATACCCAGAACGCGGCGGCTGCGAGGTGGGCCGCCCACGTCCAGGCGGTGCCCGCCCACGGACCGGTGGTGCGGGTGAAGCGCAGCAGCAGGACGGGGAAGAGCCACGCGGCGAGCGGGACGTCCCAGCGCCCGCCGACCGCGAACAGCATGGCGACGGTCCCGGCCGCGAGCAGCGCGTACCGGCGTCGGCGCGCGCGCTCGGCGGGGCGTGCCCCGGCTGGAGGCGCTGTGTTTTCGAGGAGAGGAATGCCCATGTGTTGGGACGCTAAGTGAGCACGCATATGCGGGGCGTCGCCCGCGCGGGCGAATTCTGCGGGCTCGCGCAACTTTGGATGCGCGCCTTCCGGGCGATGTCCCGGAAGGGAGCCGTTGACTAGCCTCACCTGCTGTGGAGACCGTCGCCGTCACGTCCGTACTGCGGGCCGCCCGCGCCTGGACGGCGGGCAGGCCGTGGCTGTTCGACGCGGTGCTCGGCGGCGGCCTCACCGTGTTCGACGGCATGACGCTGGCCGCCCGCGACCCCACGCCCGGCCCTGCCGCACTGGCGCTGTGGGGGGTGCAGACCGTCCCGCTGCTGTGGCGGCGCCGCCGGCCTCTGGCGGTGCTGGCGGCGATGACCGTCGCGTTCATCGCGTTCGAAGCGGCCGATCCGGTTCCGGGCAAGACGCCCGGGCCGTACTTCCTGATCTTCGGGGTCTACGCGGCGGCCCGGTACGCCCCCGCCGCCGCGAGCCTCGCCGCGTCCGCCGGGGCCCTGGCCGGGGCCGTCGCGGTGGACCTGGCGCTCGGCCGGTCCCCCGCGCCGCGCCCCGACTCGCTCGAACCGATCACCGCGACCACGTTCGCGGTGTTCCTCGGCGTCGCGTGGCTGCTCGGGTACGCGCGGCGGCGCATCGACGCCGACGCCCGCGAGCTCCGCGACCTCAACGCGCGGCTGCGCGCCGAACGCGAGCGCAACGCGCGGCAGGCCGTCGCCGCCGAGCGCGCCCGGATCGCGCGCGACCTGCACGACGTCGTCGCGCACCACGTCAGCGCCATCGCCGTGCAGGCGCGCTCCACCGAGGACGTCGTCCGCGACGACCCCGCGCTCGGCCGCGCCGGGGTGGCGCGCATCGCCGAGACGGCGGACACGGCGCTGATCGAGATGCGCCGCATCCTCGGCCTGCTCGACGCCGGCCGGGACGACGGCGGCGCCGAGCCGTCGCTGCGCGGCCTCGGCCGCCTGGTCGAGGCCGCCGAGCGCGCGGGCTGCCGGGTGCGGGCGGACGTGCACGCCGAGACGGCCGCGCTGCCGCAGGCCGTGCAGGTCTCGGCGTACCGGATCGTGCAGGAGGCGCTGACGAACGTCCTCAAGCACGCCGGGCCGACCGACGTGCGGGTGGCGCTGCGGACGGCGGGCGCCGCGCTGGTCGTCGAGGTCGGCAACGGCCCCGCCGTCCCCGGCCGCGCGCCCGTGCCGGGGTCCGGGCGCGGGCTGGTCGGCCTGCGGGAGCGCGTCGCCGCGTTCGACGGGACGCTGCGCACCGGCCCGTGCCCGGAAGGCGGCTGGCTGGTCTGCGCCGAACTGCCGCTGGAGGGCGTCCGATGACCGTCCGGGTGCTGCTCGCCGACGACCAGGAGATGGTGCGGGCGGCGCTGCGGGTCGTGATCGACCGGCGGGACGGGCTGGCCGTCGTCGGCGAGGCGGCGGACGGCGCCGAGGCCGTCGCCGAGGCGGCCCGGCTGCGGCCGGACGTGGTGGTCATGGACGTCCGCATGCCGGGCGTGTCCGGGGTCGAGGCGACCCGGCGGATCATGACGGACCCGTGGGAGGGCGGCGCGCGGCCGCGCGTCCTCGTCCTCACCACCTTCGACCTCGACGAGTACGTGTACGCGGCGCTGCGCGCCGGGGCGAGCGGGTTCCTGCTGAAGAACAGCCCGATCGACCAGCTCGAACACGCGATCCGGGTCGTCGCGGCCGGGGAGGCGATGCTGGCGCCGAGCGTGACGCGGCGGCTCGTCACGGCGTTCGCGGCGGCGCCCCCGGACCCGGCGCCGCCCGCACCGGCGGCACCGCCCGCGCCGGGACGCCTGGACGGGCTCACCGGGCGCGAGCGCGAGGTGCTGCTGCTCGTCGCGCGCGGGCTGCCGAACGCGCGGATCGCCGAGGTCCTCGGGTTGAGCGAGGCGAACGTGAAGAGCCGCGTCAACCGGATCCTCGCGCGCCTCGGCCTGGAGAACCGCGTCCAGGCCGCGCTGCTCGCGTACGAGGCGGGCCTGCCGGGCCTGCGGGACGGCGCGGACCCCGGTTAGACGCGCTCGAAGACGGCGGTGAGGCCCTGGCCGCCGCCGATGCACATCGTCTCAAGGCCGTAGCGGGCCTCGCGGCGGTGCATCTCGCGGGCGAGCGTGGCGAGGATGCGGGTGCCGGTGGCGCCGACGGGGTGGCCGAGGGAGATGCCGGAGCCGTTGACGTTGATGCGGTCCCAGTCGGCGTCCTTGACCTTCCACTCGCGGGTGACGGCGAGGACCTGCGCGGCGAACGCCTCGTTCAGCTCGATCAGGTCGATGTCGGCGAGGGTGAGGCCGGCGGCGGCGAGGGCCTTGGCGGTCGACGGGACGGGCCCGATGCCCATGGTGCGCGGCGGGACGCCCGCGCGCGCCCACGAGACCAGCCGGACGAGGGGACGCAGCCCGAGCTCGGCGGCGCGCTCCGGCGTCGTGACGATGCACGCCGCGGCGGCGTCGTTCTGGCCGCTGGAGTTGCCCGCGGTGACGGTGGCCTGGTCGTCGCTCTTGGCGAGGACGGGACGCAGCCTGCCGAGGGTCTCCATCGACGTGTCGGGGCGCGGGTGCTCGTCTGTGTCCACGACGGTGTCGCCCTTGCGGGACGGAACGGTGACGGGGACGATCTCGTCCGCGAAGCGCCCGGACCGCTGCGCCTCCACGGCGCGCTGGTGCGAGCGGACCGACAGCTCGTCCTGCTCCTCGCGGCCGATGCCGTACTCGCGGCGCAGGTTCTCCGCCGTCTCCAGCATGCCGCCGGGCACCGGGTAGTTGACGCCGCCCGCCGTGGCGCGGCCCCGGGCGAGCGTGTCGTGCAGTTCGAGGGACGGCCCGCGCAGGCCCCAGCGGGCGGACGTCGTGTAGAACGGCGCGTTGCTCATCGACTCGGTGCCGCCCGCGATGATGAGGTCGCTGACGCCGGTCTGGATCTGCATCGCGGCGTTCAGGACGGCCTGGAGGCCCGACCCGCAGCGCCGGTCGACCTGGAGACCGCCGACCTCGATGGGCAGGCCCGCGTCGAGGGCGGCGACGCGTCCGATGGCCGGGGCGTCGGCGCTCGGGTAGCACTGGCCGAGGAACACCTCGTCGACCGCGTCGCCGGGCACGCCGGTGCGCTCGACCAGGGCGCGGATCACCGTGGACGCCAGGTCGACGGGCTGCACGGTCTTGAACACCCCGCCGAAGCGGCCGATCGGGGTCCGCAGCGGCTCGCAGATCACCGCGTCGCGCATGGCAGGTTCTCCTCAATCCGGGAACGGCGGGCACCCCGCAGGTTATGACCCCGGAGACCGCGCCCCGCGTCCGGGCCCGCGCCCGGCAGCGGGTTGAATGCAGGGCAGGCGAGCGAGGAGGCGCGATGGAGCAGGCCGGGCAGGACTGGGCGGAGCGGGCGGCGACGGTCCGGGTCATCGGAACGGGCGCGATGGGGCGCGGGATCGCGCAGCTCGCGGCGGCCGGCGGGCTGACCGTGGAGCTGGCGGACATCCGGTTCGAGGCCGTGAAGGACGCCGTCGAGCACGTGGGCGCGATGTTCGACAAGCTGGTCGCGAAGGGCCGGATGGCGGCGGACGACGCGGCGGCGGCGAAGGCGCGGCTGAAGCCGGTCGGCGAGCCGCTGACCCCGCTGCAGGACTGCGACCTGGTCATCGAGGCCGTCCGGGAGGACCTGGACACCAAGCGGGAGCTGTTCGCGGCGCTGGAGAGCGCCGCCGGCGAGCGGGTCCTGTTCGCGACGAACACCAGCTCGCTGCCGGTGACGGCGATCGGCGCGGCGCTGCGGGACCCGTCGCGGCTCGCGGGGCTGCACTTCTTCAACCCGGTCCCGCTGATGCGGCTCGTCGAGGTGGTCCCGGGCGCGCGGACCGCCGACTGGATCCCGGACGCGCTGTCCGCCCTCGTCCGGCGGCTCGGCCACGAACCGGTCACCGCCCCGGACGCGCCGGGCTTCCTCGTCAACCACGCCGGGCGCGGCCTGGTGACGGAGGCGCTGCAGATCCTGTCCGAGGGCGTCGCGGAACCGGCCGACATCGACCGCGTCGCCCGCGACGTCCTCGGCCTGAAGATGGGCCCGTGCGAGCTGCTCGACCTCACCGGGATGGACGTCTCGCACCCGGTGATGGAGTCGATCTGGACGGGCTTCTACACCGAGCCGCGGTACCGGCCGTCCCGCATCGGCCGCGCGCGGATGGAGGCGGGGCTCCTCGGCCGCAAGTCGGGCGAGGGCTTCTACCGATACGTGGACGGCGCCAAGCAGGAGCCGCCCGAGGCCGCCGCCCCGGCCACCGACCCGCGGCCGGTCTGGTTCCAGGAGCCGGAGCACCGGGAGACGCTGGGCATGCTGCTGTCGGAGGCCGGGGTGGAGGTCGAGGCGGGCGAGGAGCCGTCCGCGGGGGCCGTCGTGCTGGTCGACGCCACCACGGACATGAGCGTCGCCGACCAGGTCGCCAACGGCCTGCCGGGCGAGCGGACCCTCGGCCTGGACGGGTTCTTCGGGTTCTTCGGCCGCCTCACCCTCACCGTGCAGCCCGCCCTCGACCCGGACGCGGGCCGCGCCGCGCTCGCCGCCCTGCTCGCCACGGGACGGCCGGTGACCGTCGTGCGGGACGCGCCGGTGGCGGTCGCCCCGCGGCTGCTGGCCTCGGTGGTGAACGTGGCCTGCGGCATCGCCGAGCAGCGGCTGGCCCGCCCGGCGGACATCGACACGGCCGTCCGGCTCGGCCTCGGCTACCCGCGCGGGCCGCTGGAGTGGGGCGACCATGTGGGCGCGGACCGCGTGCTCGACGTCCTCCGCCAGATGCACGAGGCGACCGGCGACCCCCGCTACCGGCCGTCCGGCTGGCTGGCCGAACGCGCGGCGCTCGGCCTGCCCCTCACCGAGTCCGGCACCAGCCCGTCCGACCTGCTGGGCTGAGGTGCGGCGAGCCGTCGTCACGGCGGTGTCCATGACGGCGGCTCGCCGCGGATCGGCCGCGCCGGGTCAGGGGAGGGTGGGGACGGCCGGGGGCGTGTCGGTCCAGCCGGCCTGCACGTACAGCTCCTTGTCGACCTTGCCGGGCACGTCGGGCACGGTGCGCGACGTGCTCAGCACGAGCGAGGAGCCCGGGTCGATGATCACGGTGTCGGCGACGTCGCGCATGACCCGCACGTGCAGCCCGACCCCTTGGCGGCCGCGCTCGTCGGTGACCTTGCCGATGGCGGTGACCCCGGGCATCGCGGCGAGCATCCGGTAGGCGGCGGCGCGCACCTTCGGCGGCGCGGGGACGAAGCTGAGCAGGTCGGTCACGCAGTTCTTCACGACCTCGTCCGCGGTGCGCCCGGCGGTCGGGTGGTCGCGCGGGATGGCCCGCTTCAGGGCGGCCTTCAGCGCGCCGGGCTCGGAGGGCAGCGCCTGCACCTGCTTGAACGTCATGTCCCTGTCGCAGACGGAGAAGGTCGTCGGCCCGGTGTCCTTCACGAGCCCGGGGGCGACCGGGTTCGGGTCGGGCGAGCCGTCCCGGCGGAAGGCGGGCGCGTCCTTGGCGGTCATGGGCACGGCGCCGAGCGTCCGGAAGCCGCTCCAGGACCGGCCGTCCGGGCGGCTCCACCGCGCGATCAGCTGCCGCCCGAGCATCCAGTACTTCCCGCGGTCGCTGTAGTAGGCACTCGACTGCACCCTCAGGACGTGCCAGTACTTGCCGGAGGCCGGTGCGGCGGCGGCGTGCTCGGCGGCGGTGAGCAGCACGGTCTTCGCCGACATCGGCTGCGCGGAGACGGAACCGGGATCGTGGCCGGGGTCGGGCGCGCGCGGGGTGGTGCCGGACGAGAGCACGACCGCGCCCGTGACGGCGGCGGCGGTGGCGGCCAGGCCGAAGCCGCTCCACAGGGCGGGACGGCGCCACGCCCGCCGCTCGGCGCGCTCCGGCTCGCGCATCCCGTTGAGGAGGCGGTGGCGGACGGCGTTCTCGCTGTCCTGGGTGGGCGGCTCGTCCAGCATCGTGGCGATCATCTGGAGTTCGTCCATGGTCACGGTCCTTCCGTGTGCGCGGGCAGGGCGGCGCGCAGCTTCCTGCGCGCCCGGTTCAGGCGGGAGCCGACGGTGCCGTACGGGATGCCCAGCACGTCGGCGATCTCCTCGTGGGAGAGCTGGGCGAGGGCCTTGAGCAGCACGACGTCGCGGTCCTTGCGGGACAGCGCGGCGAGCGCGCGGGCCAGCGACGGCTGGAGCCGTTCGGCGGACACCGAGGCCGCGACCCGGTCGTCGTGGCCGCCGGGGTGGCGGTCCACGCCGACCTGCGCGAGCGCCTGGTAGCGGCGGGTCTCGGTCCGGCGGTGCTGGGCGATGAGGTTCGTCGCGATACCGAACAGCCAGGGCCGGACGGCCCCGCGGGACGGGTCGAAGGCGGCGCGGCGGCGGAACGCGGCGAGGAAGGTCTCGGCCACGACGTCGTCGGCCGCCTGCGGGCCGAGGCGTCCGGCGACGTAGCGGTGGACGTCGGCGTAGTACCGGTCGTAGACGGCGGTGAAGCGGTCGCCGTCGCGGACGGACGCGGCGAGCAGCTCCGCGTCCGTCGGGGCCGTGTCGGGTGGGGCGGTCACTCGGCCGCCCCTTCCATGGGGTCCGGCATCAGGCACCTCCGGGGGGATGGTCGTCACTTCTACTCCGCTCGCCCCCCGGATCGCTTTCACGCGGGATCGGCGACCTTCTCCGTGCCAGCCGGCGCGGAGGAGGGGCAGGGCACGCCGCGCAGGACGAACGCGGCGAACGCCGCGGTGGCGAGGGTGGCGCCGCAGCCCGCGAGGGACCCGACGGACACCGCGTGGACGAACGCGTCGCGGGCCTGGTGCGCGAGCGCCGGGTCGCCGATCGCGAGGGCCTCGCCGAGCGAGTGCTTCGCGGCGGCGGGCGCGCCGTGCGGCAGGGCGCGGGCGTAGACGGCGGAGATCACGCTGCCGAGGACGGCGACGCCGAGCGCGTTGCCCAGTTCCTGGCCCGCGTCGTTCACCGCGGACCCGACGCCGGCCTCCTCGACGGGGACGGCCGCCATCAGCAGGTTGTAGGCGGGCGGGGAGCCGAGACCCATGCCGAACCCGACGACGACGAGCCCGGTGATGATCGGCGCGAAGCCGTCGCCGGGGCCTTCCAGGGCGAGGGCGCCGAACCCGGCGGCGATGACGAGCAGGTCCGCGACGAGGGCGCGCCGCCCGCCGAGGCGGGCTTCGAGGGCGGCGCCGAGGCCGTTGCCGGCCGCCGCGGCGGCGGCGCAGGGCAGCAGCGCGAGCCCGGCCTTGAGCGGGCCGTACCCGAGGACGAGCTGGAGCGTCTGGGTGAGCGCGAACAGCGTCCCGGCGAGGACGAAGCCGAGGACCGCGATGACGGCGGCGGAGCCCGCGAAGGCGCGCTGCCGCAGCAGGGCGAGGTCGAGCATCGGCTCGGGGTTGCGGCGCTGCCAGGCGGCGAACGCGGTGAGGGCGGCGGCGCCGACCGCGAGGCCGGCGAGGGTGCGGGCGCCGGTCCAGCCGTGGTCGGGGGCGGAGATGATCGCCCACACGAGCGAGGCCATGCCGACGGTGGAGAGCGCGGAGCCGAGGACGTCGGGGCGGCGGCGCGGGCCGCGCGACTCGGGGACGAGGACGAGCAGGCCGACCACGGCGACGACGGTGATGGGGACGTTCACCAGGAACACCGAGCCCCACCAGAAGTGCTCCAGCAGCACTCCGCCGAGCGCCGGCCCGCCCGCGACGCCGATCATCGAGGTGGCGCCCCAGATCGCGAACGCCTTCGCGCGCTCGTCCGGGCCGAACACCCGCGCCATGATCGACAGCGTGCCGGGCATCAGGAACGCGCCGCCGAGGCCCATGACCGCGCGCAGGGCGACCAGCTCGCCGGGGTTCGCGGCGAACGCGCCGAGCAGCGAGCCGCCGCCGAACAGCGCGAACCCGGCCAGCATCGCGCGGCGGCGGCCGAAGCGGTCGCCGAGGCCGCCGGCGGTGAGCAGCAGGCCGGCGAAGACGAGCGAGTAGGCGTCGATCGTCCACTGGACGTCGGACATGGTCGCGTGCAGGTCCTTCAGCAGCGACGGGATCGCCACGTTGAGGATGGTGTTGTCGACGGTGACGGCCAGCAGGCTCATGCACAGGACGCCGAGGATCTGCCAGCGCCGGGGGTGCGGCGCGGGGGCGGCTGCGTTCACGGGAGGACTCCTCGTACACTGTTCGAGCTGACTCGCACACCGTACGACGCTACTCGCACACTGTTCAAGTCCCGGTACTCTGTACGAGACGGACCGAGCCGGGGAGGGACCGATGGCGGCCAAGGCGGGCAAGGCGGACGGCGGGAAGCCGCCGGAGTCGGTGTGGGTGCGCCCCCGGCGCGCCAAGCGCGAGCAGCCCACGCTCACCCGCGACCAGATCGTGGACGCCGCGCTGGAGCTGCTCGACGCCGAGGGCCTCGACGGGCTCAGCATGCGGCGGCTCGGCACCCGGCTGAGCTCCGGCGCGACGTCCGTCTACTGGCACGTCGCGAACAAGGACGAGCTGCTGGAGCTCGCCCTCGACCGGGTGATGGGCGAGGTCCGCGTCCCCGGCCCGGACGCCGGCGGCTGGCGCGCCGCCGTCGCCGGCTACGCCCGCGACCTGCGCGCGATGATCCACCGGCATCCCTGGACGGTCCCGCTGTTCGGCGCCCGGCCGATGATCGGACCGAACGCCACCCGCGTCCTCGACGAGGTGATCGGCGCCTTCGACGGCGCCGGCCTCACCGGCCTCGACCTGGACAACGCGATGTCGCTGATCGCCGACTACGTCATCGGCGCGGCGGGCAGCGAGGCGAGCTGGCAGGGCGCCCACGGCACCGCGACCGGCGAGGACTGGATGCGGACGCTCGGCCCCTACCTCGCCGAGATCGCCGAGCGCCACCCGCGGCTCACCGCGCACATCCGCGAGGTCTGGACCCGCGAGACCGCCGACGTGGTGGAGCAGCGCTTCGACTACGGGCTGTCCTGCGTCCTCGACGGCATAGAGGGCCGCCGCCCTCGCTAACGTGCGGCGAGCCGCCCTGGACGCCGCCAGGACGGCTCGCCGCGGTCAACGCGCGGGGCGGATCAGAAGGGGAGCTTCGCGGGCGGCTCCGGCTTGGCGTCCGTCCAGCCGGAGGACCGCACCAGCCAGTAGTTGATCACGAAGCCGGGCGGCTGCGACCGGTAGGCGCCGCCCGGCCTGGTCAGCACGTCACGGCTACCGAGCAGCTGGCCGGTCGCCGGATCGAACATGATCTCCTCGTGGGAGGTGTAGGTCCCCTGCTCGGCGGCCGGGGTGCCGTACTCGCCGGTGACGTGGACGGTCGTGTCGGCGGCCGCCAGCGCGATGCCCTTGCGGCCGAGCTCGTCCGTCACCGCTCCGATCGCCCGCACCCCGGGCTGCGCGGCGAGGGCCCGCATCAGCCCGGCCCGCACCGCCGGCGGGAGCGGCAGGTCCATCATCAGGTCCTCGGCCCTCATCAGCTTGTCGCGCGAGCCGTGCGGGTCCTCCCGCAGGCCCTCGTCGACCTTCTTCAGCATGTCCTGGAGCGACTTGATGGCCGCGGCGTGCTCGGCCCGCTTGGCGGGATCGGCGGGCACGGGTTGCCGCTGCATCTGCGCCAGGGTCTTCCTGATCCTCTCCAGCTTCGGGTCGGAGGCGGCCCCCTTCAGGAAACGCGCGGCCAGGCTCGCGGGGTCGGTGGGCAGGTTCTGCAGGTCCTCGACGGTCATGCCGCCGGACTCCCCGCCGTTCGGGTCCCGGTCGCCGAGCCACCGGCCGCCGCCCTGCGCGTCCGGCCGGTCCGCATCCCACGCCGAGGTGTGCCGGTCGTAGGTGTAGTAGTGGTCGTTCGACCACACGCGGAACGCCGACGGCGCGCCCGCCCTGCGCCACAGCGCCGCGTCCTTCGGCGTCAGCGGACGCGCCGGGATGTCCCGGCCGTAGAACGCCTCGCCCATGCCGCTCTTCACGCCCGACCACTCGAACGTCTCGCTGTGCGCGCCGACGATCGCGTACTCGCCGGTCTTCGGCCGCATGATGTAGGACTGGCCCTGGATCTGGTCGGTGTACCAGTACTTCCCGACGGGCATCAGCGCGGCCTTCGCCGCCGCCGCGAGCACCGCCTGCCTGTTCAGGTCGACACCGGGCGGCGCCTTCGGCGGCTCCTGCGCCCCCTGGCCCGCCGCGACCACGGCGACGGCCGCCGCCGCGCCCACCGCGACGAGGCCCGCGCCGAGCCCGAGCGGCCCACCGGACCGCAGCCGCCGTCCCGCCCGCGGCGTCCGGGCACGGCCGCCGGACATCTCGCGCTCCAGCAGGCCGAACGCCTTCGCGGCCGCCTCCGGCGCGGGTTCCGGGGGCTCGGCCAGCACCCGCCGCACGCCGTCCATCTCGTCGATCCCGTTCACGCCGTCGCCTCCTCCGCGATCGCTGCCGTCCGGTCCGTGCCGAGCGCCTCCCGCAGCCGGCGCCGCGCCCGGTGCAGCCGGGACGCGACCGTGCCCGTCTTCAGGCCGAGCGCCTGCCCGACCTCCTCGTACGACAGGTCGGCCAGCGCCACCAGGAGCAGGACGTCCCGCTCCCCGCGCGGCAGCCGGGCCAGCGCGGCCGCGATGTCCGCGCCGGCGTCCCCGGCGGTGACCCGCGCCGCGACCAGGTCGTCGTGCCCGTCCTGGACGTGCTCGGCGGGCGTGCGGGCGAGCGCCCGGTACCGGCGTCCCTCGGCGCGCCGGTGCAGCCCGATCAGCCGGGTGACGATCCCGTACAGCCAGGGGCGGGCCGTCGCCCGCGCGGGATCGAACCGGGCGCGCTTGCGGAACGCGATGAGGAACGTCTCGGCGGCGATGTCGTCGGCCGCGTCGGTGCCGAGCCGGCGGGCCGCGTACCGGTGGATCTCGGTGAAGTGGCGGTGGAAGATCTCCGCGAACGCGTCCGGTTCTCGCCGCGAACGGACGATCACCTCCGCGTCGGAGCCGGGCCCGGCGGGGCCCTCCGGCTCCGGCGGGCGGTCGTGTGCCATGGACGAATCCTCGCTGTGGGGGGGACGGATCACCCCGTTCTCAACCGATCCCCCGGAACGCCTTCGCCCTCCGCCCGTGAGCTCGGGAGCTCGGGCGGAGGGCGAGGACGGGGGCGGCCGCCATGGGACAACGCAGCGCTCACCCCGGCCGGGGGGTCAGAAGGGGAGCTTCGCGGGGGGCTTCGGCTTGGCGTCGGTCCAGTTCGCGGTGCGGGTCGCCGAGTAGCTGATGACGAACCCGGGCTTCATCGCCGCGTACTCGCCGCCCGGCCGGGTCAGCGTGTCCTGGACGGACAGCAGCGCGCCGGTGGCCTCGTCGAAGACGATCACGTCGCGGGAGCGGTAGGCGCTCCGCCCGCCGTCCGGCCCGTCCGCGACCGCGGTGGTGCGCTCGGGGGAGGCCAGCGCGACGCCGCGGCGGCCCAGCGGATCGGTGACGTGCCCGATCGCCTGGACGCCCGGCTGCGCGGCCAGCGCCCGCATCAGCCCGGCCCGCGCCTTCGGCGGCACCGGCGCGCCGCCCAGCAGCGACGCGACCCGCCAGATCCGGGAGGCCGCGGCCTGCTCGGGGCTCGGCGCCCGGCCGCTCTTCGGGTCCGCGCCCATGGCGCGGCTCGCCTCCGCCTGGCTCAGGAACCTCCGGGCGAGCGCCGCCGGGTCCGACGGCAGGTTCCGCAGCTCCTTGGGCGACATGCCGAGGAACGCCCCGCCGCCGCGCGGGTCGGTGCCCGCCTCCGGGCCGCTCGACCGCCACGCGGTCGCCTTGGTGCCGTACGTCGTGAAGCCGCCGTCGGTCCGGACGCGGAAGCTCGACGGCGACCCCGCCTTGCGCCACAGCGCCGCGTCCCGCGCGGTCGCCGGACGGGCCGGCAGGTCGCGCAGGTAGTACGCCTCGCCCGTCCCGGACTTAGCGCCGAACCAGTCGAACGACTCGGTCTGCGCGCCGACGATCGCGTACGGCCCGGTCTTCGCCGGCACGATGTAGGACTGGCCGTCGAGCCGGTCGGTGTACCAGTACCTCCCGGTCGGCGCCTTTTCCGCCTTGGTGGCCGCGGCGAGCACCGCCTGCTTGTTCAGGTCGATGCTCCCGGACGCCCCGGGCCCGCCCCGCGTCCCCGGCGAGCCGGGCGAACCGGACGAGCCGACCGTCGCGACCGCCACGGCCGCCGCCGCCCCGGCCGCGACCACGCCGAGCACCGTCCAGCGGACGGGACGGCGCCCCCGCGCCCGTCCCACGGAGGGCGCGTCGTCGGGGTCGGCCAGGAACGCCCGTCCGAGGTCGCGTTCCCGGCGCGCGCGGGCCGTGTCGGGGTCCGCCGGGGGGTCGAGCTGCTCGGGCCGGGCCTCGGCCAGCGCCTTCATCACGTCATGCTTCATCGGACGACCTTCCTTTCGGGGCTGACCAGGGACGGGCGGGGAGCGGGCGCGCCGTGGTCCGGCGCCCGCGACTCACCGGTCAGCGCGCGCTCCAGCCGCCGCCTCGCCCGGTGCAGCCGCACGTAGAACGACGCCTTCGAGCAGCCGATGACCTTCGCCGCCTCGCCCGGCGACAGCCCGTGCCAGGCGACCAGTGCCAGCAGCTCGCGGTCGCCGTCGGGCAGGGCGGCGAGCGCGCGCAGCATCCCGGCGCGCTCGGCCACCGCCTCGCCGACGTCGCCGGCGGGCGGCTGCCCGGCCGCCCAGGTCCGCAGCTCGCGGGCCAGCGCGTCCTGCCGGTCCCGCGCCCGGTACGACTCGCGCAGCAGGTTGCGGGCGATGCCGAGCAGCCAGGGCAGCGGCTCGGCCGGCAGGTCGCGGACGCGCCGCCACGCGACGCAGAACGTCTCACTCGTGATCTCTTCGGCGGCCTGCACGCCGACCCGGCTCACGGCGTAGGCGTGGACGCGCGGATGGTGCGCGTCGTACAGCGCCGTGAACCGGGCGATGTCTTCGGGGTCCGACAAGGTCCGAGCCCTTCGTCCGGGGGTTCCGTCACCCGGGTAGTGATCGGGAGCCGCCGATTCTTACCGAAGCATTCCGGATCTCGGGGAAAGGGGACGGCCGGTCCCCGTCCTCGGCGGACGGGGACCGGCCGCCGCGGAGGGACGGGTCAGCGGACGGGGAAGGGCGGCCTCGCGGGCGGCTTCGGCTCGGTGTCCGACCAGCCGGAGCCGCGGAAGGTGTCGTGGTAGATGACGAAGCCGGGCTCGCGCATCCGGTACACGCCGCCGGGCTTGACCAGTTCGTCCTGCATGGACAGCAGCGCGCCGCTGCTCTCGTCGAAGATCAGGACGCTGCGCCAGGTGTAGGTCCCCTGGTCCTCCTTCCTCGTGCCGTACTCGCCGTCGTCCGTGGAGGGCATGGGGTCGGCGGCGAGCGCGACCCCCGTGCGGCCCAGCACGTCGGTCTCGCGGGCGACCGCGTGGACGCCCGGCAGGGCGGCCAGCGCCCGGATCAGGCCCGCCCGGACCTTCGGCGGCGTCGGGGCGGTCAGGAATCCTGACGCGATCCGCATCTTCGCCGCGGGCGTCATCCGGAACTCCGCCCGCCGGGACGCGCCGGGATGTGTCTTTCCGAACTTCTTCCGCAGCGCCTCGTCGGACAGGATCATCCTGGTGAGCGCGGCCGGGTCGGTGGGCAGCCCCTGCAGTTCCTCGGCCGACTTCCCCCAGAAGAACCTCCCGCCGCCCTGGGGGTCCAGGCCCACGTTCGGGCCGCTCGACCGCCACTTGCCCGCCTTGGTGGTGTAGGTGGCGTGGTGGTCGCCCGACCAGGTGCGGAAGCTCGACGGCGAACCGTCCGCGCGCCACACCGCCGCGTCCTGCTCGGTCAGCGGGCGGGCCGGGAGGTCGCGGTCGTAGTACATCGTGCCCATGCCGGGCTTCACACCGTCCCAGCCGAACATCTCCGAGGCCGCCGCGGAGATCGCGTACGGGGTGCCGGACTTCGACCGGACGATGTAGGACTGGCCGGAGACCCGGTCGGTGTACCAGTACTTCCCGGTGGGCGCCTGCTCCGCCTTGGTGGCGGCGGCGAGCACCGCCTGCCTGCCCAGGTCCACGTTCGCAGGAGGCCGGGGTGCGCCGGGCGAACCGGACGTGCCGGCCGTCGCGATCCCCACCGCGGCGGCGGCGCCGGCGGCGACGGCGCCGAGGCCGATGCGGAACGGCCACCCGGGCCGGAACCTGCGCGGCGGCTTCTCCTCCCACAGCGCGCGCGCCTGCGCGATCTCCGTCATGGTCGGCGGAGCGGGGTCCCCGTACGCCTCCCGGACGGTCCGCAGTTCATCCATGGTCGTCCTCCACATCGCGCATCGGGTTGGTCCCGCCGAGTGCTTCGCGCACCTTCTTCCGGGCTCGGCTGAGCCGGGAGCCGACCGTCCCGTACGGGACGTCCAGCGCCGCCGCGACCTCGTCGTGGCTGAGCTCGGCGAGCGCGACGAGCAGCAGCACGTCGCGCTCCCCGGCGGACAGCGCCGCGATCGCCCCGGCCAGCCGTCCGCGCAGGCCCTGCGCGCTGACGCGGGCGTCCACCGCGTCCGCGTGGCCCTCGCCGCCGGTGTCGCCGGGGCCGAGCCGTTCGCGGGCGCGCAGCGCGCGCACCTCGCTGCGCCGTTGCTTGGCGATCAGGTTCGTCGCGATGCCGTACAGCCAGGTGCGGACGGCCGCGCGCGAGGGGTCGTAGCGGTCGCGGCGGCGGAACGCCTCCAGGAACGTCTGGGAGGCGACGTCGGCCGCGGCGTCCGGGCCGAGGCGCTTGGCCGCGTAGCCGTGGATCTCGGCGAAGTGCGCGTCGAAGACCTCCCCGAACCGTTCGGGGTCGTGCAGGGACGCCCGCGGCACGGGCGGGCCGGCGGTGGCCCGGGGCGGTGCCGCGGCGAGGGGTTCCCCTGTCATGTGCTGCCTTTCCGTCGCACGGATGGCGGTCACAGACGTATCACCCGGAACCCCTCGCCGCTTTCGCGCCGGGAAGACTCCCGCCGGGACGCCTACCGGACGCCTACCGGACGGCTACCGGACGCGGTAGGCGCGGATGATGCGCTGGTCGACGCCGCTGCCGCCCGCGTCCTGCGCGGTGACCCGCAGCGACACGGCCTGCCCCTTGGCCGGGGCCGGGAGCGGCGCGCTGAACCGGCCGCCGCCGAGCGCCTTCACCGGGACGGCCCGCCAGGTCGCGCCGTCGTCCACCGACGTCCAGAACCGCAGCCCGGTGACCTTCGCCGCCGGCGCGCCCGCGACGCGCGCGACGGTGAAGACGGAGGGCCGGCCCGACGGCTGGTTGCGCAGGTCGAGGCCGAGGTCGTAGTCGACGAGCAGCAGCGGCAGGAGCGCGCCGTCGCCGCGCGGCGCGGACGAGCGGAACGTCCAGGCCGTCGAGGTGCGGACCGACACCGGCAGCAGCTTGGACGCGTCGTTGGCGTAGGTCAGCCGGTACGCCGCCGGCTTGGACGGGACGTCGAAGTCGCCGACCGGGCCGGACGCGCCGCCGACCTTCTTGCCGCCGGAGTACAGCGCCAGGGCGCCGGTGACGCCGCCGCCGTCGAGGCCGCAGTCGAACCCGTCCAGCCTGGTCTGGAGGTCGACCAGCTCGACGTGGACGTGGTCGCCGGTCCGGACGGACGGGTTCGGGGCGCAGTCGCTGAGCGAGACGCCGGACCCGGAGTACGGGCCGGGACGCACCGGCTGGCGGCCCCACGTGCGCGAGATCCTCTGCCCGGGCCGCAGTTCCTGGAACGGGAGCTGGTCGACCCACTCCCCGTTGGCGATCGCCTTGGGGAACGCCTCGTCGGCCCACAGCATCCCCTTGCCCGTCGACACGTAGTCGGTGCGGGTCGTCCCGGACGGGACGGCGCCGGACGCGTCGAGCCCGGCCAGCAGGAGGCCCTCCGGCGACGTGCCGTAGCGGTGCTCGGTGACGCCCTTGCCGGTGTCGCCGTCGAACGCGGCGAACCGCTGGTCGATCCGGGCCATCCGCGCCTTCTCCGCGGCGCCGACGGCATGCGACGGGTCGGCCGGGACGCCGTTGCCGTACGGGTGGATGAGGTCGTAGACGGCGCCGGGCGCGGTCAGCCGGTGGCTGCTGTAGGCGCGGAACGTCCCGGTCCCGGCGCCGTGCATGGCCTGGGCGTAGACGGGGGCGGCGGCGGGGTCGTCGCTGTAGACGCCGACCGTCCACATCATCCGCTTCGTGCTCTGGACGGCGGACGCGCTGGCCATGACCGCCTTCGTCCGGACGCCTTCGACGCTCGCCGTGACGGGCTTGGCGGCGGGGCCGTCCAGCGTGACCGTCAGGTCGCGGTCGACGCGGACCTCCGGCGTGCCCGCGAGCGCGGACCGCCAGGCGTTCCCCTTGGTGTCGTCGACGGTGCCGAGCACGCTGTAGCGGCCTTCGGGGACGCGGACCTTCGTGCCCTCCGGCGTCGGGTCGACCGATTCGGCGAACAGCGCGGCGTCGTCGAGATCGACCACGGCGCTGTAGGCGGAGAAGTCGGCCGGTTCCGTGCCGGGCATCGGGACCGCCTTCACCGTCAGCGTGTGGGACGGCGGCTCGACGTAGAACGTCACGGGCGTGTGGACGACCGTCTTCCCGCTCCTCGCCGTCACCTGCGCCTCGTACATGCCGGGACGCGCGGCGAGCTTGGACGCGTCGACGGTCAGCGACGCCGAAGCGGTGCCGCCGGCCGGGACGTTCACCGCGGCGGCGGACAGGCGCACCGCCCCGGACGCGTCGCGGCCCTTCCGGTCGGTCGCCTTCACGCTCAGCGACAGGCGCGCGGCGGCGCCCTGCGACGTCCAGGCGAGCTTCGTCGACAGCGCCTTGTGCGCGGGGAACGCCGAGGTGCCGAGGTCCACCACGCCCTGGGCGGGCAGAACGCCGCTGGTCACGGCGGCGCCCGCGTCGAGGCGCCCGCCGCCGCGCTCGTAGACGTCGCCGCCGGTCGCCGGTCCGGCCGTGCCAACGAGCGCGGCCTTGAGCTGCGCGGGCGTCCAGTGCGGATGCCGGGCGGCGAGCAGCGCCGCCGCGCCCGCCACGTGCGGGGTCGCCATCGACGTGCCCGACGCCCGCGTGTACAGCGGGCCGAGCGGGGTGCCCATCGCGGTGCCCTTCGCGCGGGCCGCCGCGATGTCCACGCCCGGCGCGACGATCTCCGGCTTGGCGACGTGCCCGCCCGCGCGGGGGCCGCGGCTGGAGAAGTCCGCGAGCCGGTCGGCGCCGTCGACCGCGCCGACGGTCAGCGCGGCGTCCGCCGACCCCGGCGCGCCGATCGACCCGATCGCGCCGTCGTTGCCGGCGGCGGCGACGAACAGCGTGCCGTACTTCGCGCTGAGCCCGCCGAGCGCCCGCGAGACCGGGTCGGTGCCGTCGGACGCGTCGCCGCCGAGGCTCATGTTGACGACCTTCGCGCGCGGCGCCGCCCACTCCATGCCCGCGATCAGGCTGGAGTCGGTGCCGAAGCCGTCGTCGCCGAGGACCTTGCCGACCAGCAGGCGCGCGCCGGGCGCGACGCCCCTGCGGGCGCCGCCGGCGGCCGCGCCCGTGCCGGCGATCGTCGCGGCGACGTGCGTGCCGTGCCCGAACCGGTCGGCGGTGCCGGGCGCGTCGGAGAAGTTCTCCGTCCCGGCGATCCGGCCCTTGAGGTCGGGGTGCGTCGCGTCCACACCGGTGTCGAGGACCGCGACCGTCGTGCCCGCGCCGGTGTACCCGGCCTTCCACGCCTTCGGCGCGCCGATCCGCGTCAGGTTCCCGTCGAGTTTCGGGGCGGCCGCCGGCGCTGCCGCGCGAAGCGCCGTCGCCTTGATCCGGCCGTCCAGCCACACGTGCCGGAGGCCGTTCGCGGCCTTCGGCGACGGCCCGGACATCGCGGCCAGCGACGAGCCGAGCCGTTGCGCGTCCTTCTTCGGCTGCCGGGCGGCGACGGCCCCGATGCTCGGCAGCGCGACGCCCTGCCGGAGCGTCCCGCCGCCGAGCGCCGACAGGGCGCGCGCGCCGCCGTCCCGCTGGACGATCAGGGGCAGGTCGGCGCTGCGGGCGTCGTCGTAGCCGTCCACGATCAGCGCCGTGACGTCGAACAGAGCGGGGTCGATCACCCTGCCGACCAGGCGCGCGACGTCGAGCGGGGTCACCACCACGTGCCCGTCCGGCCGGACGGCCGTGCGGAACAGGTGGGCGCCGCGTCCGGGGGCGGGGCTCACCGCGACCATCGGCGGGCGGCCGCGCGCCGTCCGGACCCGGACGACGTCGCCGGTCAGCAGCGTCACCTTCCACGACCGGCCCGGCGCGAGCCCCCCCGAG
>NZ_JBEYYT010000003.1:0-20973 GCF_040645715.1 Spirillospora sp. NPDC046719
TCCGTCTCGGCGGACACGGGCCGGGCCGAGGTCAGGCTCCCTGGCCGGTTCTCGCCTCCTCGAGGCGTCGCAGCCCGGGGATCAGCGCCACGGCCAGCAGGCCGGCGGCGGCGAACCCGGCGGCCAGCCAGAAGCCGTTGGTGAAGCCGCTGTCCAGGTAGAACCGGGTGCCCTTCAGCACCCTGCCGTCCCGAGCCAGCACGACGAAGATCAACTGCGTCACCACGGTGAGGAGCGTGCCCTGCATCATGTTCTGCAGGCCGTTGGCCCGTGCCTGCTCGGTCGGCGACACCACCTCGATCACCATGATGGGGACCAGGGCGACGATCGTTCCGAGTCCGACCGCCGTCACGGTCCCCACCGCCATGAGCTGGGGCACGGTGTCGTGGAACCGCGCCGAGAGCCCGTAGCCGGCCGCGGCGAACAGCGCTCCGGCCGCCAGCAGGAGCCGGCTGTCCGTGCGCCGGGCGAGCCATCCCGTCGCGATCGCCACGAGGACGATCACGACGCTGGCCGGCGCGCCGATCCAGGCCAGCTTGGTCGCGCTGAAGCCCAGTCCGTCGGAGATCGTGGGGATCTTCGGCATCAGGCCGAGCAGCTGGCTGATGGTTCCGGCGGACAGTACGGTCCCGCCGAGCAGGGCCGTCGCCAGCAAGACCGACCAGACGGATCGCCGGGAGAGCATCGAGAGCGCGTAGAGGGGATGAGCGACCCGGCTCTCCACCACCACGAAGGCGATGATCGCCACCGCTCCGCCGATGACGAAGGCGAGGAACTCGCCGCTTGTCCAGCCCCAGTCGTTTCCCTTGCCGACGCCGTACACGATGGCGGTGATGCCGGCGCCCAGCAGCAGGCCGCCGGCCCAGTCCATGGGCGTGCGCTCCGTCCGGACGGGGCTCTCCGGGACGAAGGCCAGCAGCAGTGCCAGGCTCACGGCGGACGCCGCGACGAGGAACCACATGACGCTGCGCCAGCCATGGTCGTCGAGGAGCCATCCGGACAGGAACGGGCCGAACAGCGCGACGAGGCCCACTCCGCCGCCGATGAGCCCGCTGGCGGGGCCGACGAGACGGGGAGGGAAGACGTCCCTGGCGATGGCGAACACCAGGGCGGCGATCGGCGCGTAGAACCCCGCCACGCCGCGTCCGATCAGAAGGGCGGTGTAGTTCGGTGCGAGGGCCGAGACCAGGTCTCCGATAAGTCCGAGCACGGTGAGGACGAGCATGACCCGCCGCTTGCCGTACAGGTCCGCCGCCTTCATCGCGAACGGGGTGAAGAACGCGCCGATCAGCGAGCCGACCAGGATGAACCAGGCGATCTGCGTCGTGTGGAAGTGGATCGCGATCTTCGATTGGGCGTTGCCGGCGAGCAGCCCGATGACGGAGAGCAGTTGGGCGGGCCAGAGCAGGGCGATCAGCAGCAGCGCATGGCGCGCCGTGAAGCCCGTGCCCTCCGCTCTCTGAGGGGAGGTGGAGGCGGTCGATGTCATGGGGGTGGTCCCTCCTCCGAGGGGTGGGTGGGGCGTCGTTTCAACGGCCTGCCGCGGTGGCCGCCCGGCTCTCCTCCGCCAGCCGTTCGAGCGTTTCGGTGGAGACGGTGAGGCCGGTGAACTCGATGAACTGCCGGATCGGCATCGACTCGACCATGCGCAGCAGGTGGCTCTGGGATTCGGCTTGCTCCTTCTGCTCGGCGGTGAGGTTCTCGGACAGCGCCTCGATGAGCCGGGGACCGGCCACCGGGTGGTCGAACCAGTCCTTGAGCGGCGATTCGAGGCCGAGCGGCTTCGCCGGTGCTTCGCCGGTCAACGTGACCGTCCGCTGCGCGACGACGCGGGTCGCGCTCTCGCCGATCTGGACGGTGTACTCGCCCGGGGCGACCGTCCACCTCGCCGCTTCGACGTCGTAGTAGGCGAAGGCGCGCCGGCCGAGCGGGATCTCCAGGCGGGTCGACTCTCCCGGGTCGAGCGCGACCTTGGTGAAAGCGCGGAGCTCGCGGACAGGTCTCTGGACCGGTGCTTCTCCAGGGGCGATGTACACCTGGACCACGTGCTTGCCCGCCCGGGAGCCGGTGTTGGTGACGGTCAGCGCCGCGGTGGCGGAGTCATCGCCGGTGACCGTCACCACGAGGTCGGTGGTCTCGAAGGTCGTGTAGCTGAGCCCGTGCCCGAACGGGTAGCGGACCGGCGTTCGCGTAGAGCCGTAGTAGCGGTAGCCGACCATGACGCGCTCGCCGTAGAGAACCCGCCCCGCCTCTCCGGGGAAGTTGAGGTACGCGGGAGTGTCCTGAAGCCGCAGCGGAATCGTCTCGGCGAGGCGGCCCGAGGGGTCGATCACGCCGAAGAGGAGGTCGGCGATGGCGCCGCCGCCCGCCTGGCCCAGGAGCCACCCTTCGAGGATCGCGTCCACCTCGGTGTGCCAGCCTTCCAGCGAGACCACCCCGCCGTTGGACAGCACGACCACCGTGCGGGCCGCGACCGCGGCCGTGGCGCGGATCATCTCCACCTGGGCGGTGGGCAGGTCCAGGTGCTCGCGGTCGTACCCCTCGGACTCGTCGCCTTCGGAGAGGCCCGCGAAGACGATGGCGACGTCGGCTTTCCGGACGTCCTCCGCCGCTCGATCGTCGAGTTCCGGCGCGTGCGTGACGATCTGGTTCCGGACGTCGGCGAGCGCCCTGATCGCGTCCAGCGGAGAGTCGACGCGCGTCGGCGTGATGTGCGAGCTGCCGCCGCCCTGGAACCGGGGCTGCGCGGCCTGCTGGCCGATGACCGCTATCCGCCGGATCGTGGGGGCGATGGGCAGCACGCCGCCGTCGTTCTTCAGCAGCACCGCGCATTCGGCGGCGAGTTCCCGGGCCAGGCGGTGGTGCGCCTCGGCGTCGTAGACCGCCGGTACCGGGGCGTACTGCTTCGTCAGCGCCACGATGCGGCGGACGCTGCCGTCGACGGTCGACTCGTCCAGTTCCCCGTTCCGCACAGCCCGTACGACCTTGGCGTCGTCGATGCCGCCCGTGCCGGGCATCTGCAGGTCGGTCCCCGCCTTCAGCGCCGCGACGCGGTCGCCGACGGCGCCCCAGTCCGAGACGACGAGGCCCTCGAACCCCCATTCGGTGCGAAGCACCTCATCGAGCAGCCACGCGTTCTCGGTCGCGTGAACGCCGTTGATCCTGTTGTAGGAGGCCATGACCGTGGCGGGACGTGCGTCCTTCACGACGCGCTCGAACGCGGGCAGGTAGATCTCGCGCATCGTGCGCTCGTCGACCTCCGCGCTCACGCGCATCCGGTCGGTCTCCTGGTTGTTGGCCGCGAAGTGCTTGACCGACGCGCCGACGCCTTCCGCCTGCAACGCGCGGACGTGAGCGGCGGCGAGCACCCCGGTCAGCAGCGGGTCCTCGGAGTAGTACTCGAAGTTGCGGCCGCACAGGGGTGAGCGCTTGATGTTCACACCGGGGCCGAGGCTCACCGAGACGCCCAGCGCCCGTGCCTCGCGTCCCAGCGCGGCGCCCAGCCGCGCCGCCACCTCGGGATTCCAACTGGACCCGACGGCGACGGCGGGCGGGAAGCAGGTCGCGGGAACGCTGTCGCCGATGCCCAGGTGGTCGCCGCTCTCACCTTGCCATCGCACGCCGTGCGGGCCGTCGCTGAGCGCGATCGAGGCGATGCCGGCGCGCTCGATCCCTTCGGTGTGCGCGAAGTCGCGCCCGGACAGGAGCGACGCCTTCTCTTCCAAGGTGAGCCGATCGATGTCCACAGAGATGATCCCGTTCAGAGTGTCGTGAGGCCGGCGTCATCGCGCGCCTCGTTGAGCAGGTCGAATGCGGTCTCGACTTCCGCGGCCAGTCCCTCGCCGCCGGGAATGAGCGCGATGGCCTGGCGGACGGTCATGTTCGGGGCGGCGGCGCCCAAGCCCGTCCTGACGTGCTCCGCGAGTTCGGGCATCCGGCGGACGACGGCGTCGATCACGATCCGCTCGGCGCCGGGACGGTCGGCGACGTCGCTCAGCGGGCTGTCGAGGCTCAGCGGTGCAGCCGCCGACGTCTCGGTGGCGTACGGGACGGTCCAGGTGTGCGTCCCCGAGCCGACGACGAAGGCTTCGCGGCCCGGCAGGGCGACGGTCGCGGTGGTGTTCGCAGGGACGTCGGCCTCGACCGTGAGTCGGCCGCCGCCCACCCTCCATGAACAGGACGCGAGGCCATAGGGTGTGCGGAGCCGGGCGGCGGCGTGCGTGAGCCCGCCGCCGGGCCGCGGCCGTAGCGAGATCTCCCGGTAGCCCGGGGCGGCCGGCGCCAGGCCCGCGACGGTGCGGTGCAGCCAGTCGGCGACCGCGCCGAACGCGTAATGGTTGAAGGACGTCATGCCACTGGGATTGAGGGAGCCGTCGGGGCGCAGGCTGTCCCAGCGCTCCCAGATCGTCGTGGCGCCCGCGGTCACCGGGTAGAGCCAGGACGGGCACTCCCGCTGCAGGAGCAGCCGGTAGGCGCTCTCCAGATGGCCCGCCTCGGCCAGGGCGTCGCAGATCAGCGGAGTCCCGACGAAGCCGGTGGAGATCTTGTGGCCGTTGGCGCGCACCAGGTCGGCCAGGCGGGCCGCGGCGCGTTCCCGGCGCGGCGCGTCGGTCAGCAGGGCGAATTCGAGCGCGAGGGCGTAGGCGGTGGGGGAGTCGCTGAGCAGCCGCCCCCCGGCGGTGGTGTACTCGTCCTGGAACGCCTGGCGTACCTCCGCCGCCAGAGCCGAGAGGACGGCGGCGTCCTCATCGCGCCCGAGCACCGCGGCGGCGCGGGCCAGAAGGTCGGCCGAGCGGGCGAAGTAGGCGGTGGCGACGATCTCGGGGTAGGTCCTGGCCTGGTCGGGACGGTCCGCCGGGGCGGCCGGGTCCAGCCAGTCGCCGAACTGGAAACCGGCGTTCCAGATGCGGTCCGGGCCGGCCAGCCCGGTCACGTGATCGACCCATGCGCGCATGGAGGGGAACTGCCGTTCGAGGATGCCGGCATCGCCGAAGTGCCGGTACAGCACCCAGGGAACGATGACGGCCGCGTCCCCCCAGGCCGCGGCCGCCGTGGACGGGAGCCCGATGTCCGGCACGACGTTCGGAACCAGCCCGTTCTCGCGCTGCTCGGCGGAGAGGTCGGCGAGCCAGGAGGACAGAAGGCCCGCGCAGTCGTAGAGGAACGAGGCGGTCGGCGCGAACACCTGGAGGTCGCCGGTCCATCCCAACCGCTCGTCACGCTGGGGGCAGTCGGTGGGCACGTCGAGGAAGTTGCCGCGCATGCTCCAGACGACGTTGTCGTGCAGTCGTTCCACCAGAGGGTCCGAGCAACTGAACCAACCGGTCCGTTCCATGTCGGAGTGGCAGACCGCGGCGCTCACCTCTTCGACCGGCCCGGTCACCTCGGCGTACCGGAATCCGTGGAAGGTGAAGCGGGGCTCCCATGTCTCGACGCCGCCGCCGCGCAGGACGTAGGTGTCGGTGGCCTCCGCCGTGCGAAGCGGCGTCATGCACAGCTCGCCGTCCTGCAGCACTTCGGCGTGGCGGAGTACCACGCGGTCGCCGGCGTGACCGCGTGCCTTGATCCGCAGGCGGCCGACGACGTTCTGCCCGAAGTCGACGATCGTGTCCCCGGAGGGCGAGGTCAGCGTGCGCGCCGGCGTGAGGACCTCCGTCACCCGCACCGGCGGGCCTTCGGGAGCCACCAGTGTCGACAGATCGTGTTCCAGCACCTGGACCGGGGCCCAGGCGTCATCGGGATGCCCGGGCTCGGACCAGCCGGGGCGCTCCCGCCGGGCATCGTGGACCTCGCCGTCGTAGAGGTCGGAGGACACGAGGGGACCCGCCGCGGCCTGCCAGGCCGGTCCGGTGCAGAAGCGTTCGCTCGTGCCGTTCTCGTAGACGACCTCGAGCTGGGCGAGCCAGGCCAGGCGGTCGCCGTAGATAGCCCTTTTCCCCTCGAACCCGAGCCGTCCCCGATACCAGCCGTCGGCGAGCGTGGCGCCGAGGCAGTTCGGTCCCTCCCGGATCAACTCGGTCACGTCGAAGGTCTGGTAGCGCAGGCGGTGGCGGTAGGCGGTCCAACCGGGCGCGAGGACGTGATCGCCGACGACCCTTCCGTTCAGTTCGGCCTCGTACACGCCGAGGGCCGTCGCGTACAGCCGTGCTCGCTTCACCCCTGCGCTCACCTGGAACTCCCCGCGCACCAAGGAGCCGTCCCCTGGGCTGACGAAGTGGGCCTCCCAGTCCGCGGGCTGGAGCAGACCGGCTTCCACATGCGCCGTCTCGCTCCACGCCGTCCAGCCGTCGGGCCCCTGCGCCCGCACCCGGACCGCCACCCGTTCGCGTGCGGTGAGGGGCGCGAAAGGCCAGTCCACGAGCACCGATTCGGCGGACTCCACGAGCGCGCGTCCGCCGCGCGCTTCGACCTCGTACGCCGTCTGCCGCCACCCGCTCTGAGCGGTCTCGGTCACCCATGACAGCCGCGGGCGCGGTGACCCGATGCCGAGGGGCTCGCGCAGGTGCTCGAAACGAGGGGCGGAGACGTACGTTCTCATCGTTGCTCCTCAAGGTAGGTAACACGTGTAAACGACGGGCTCACGGTGGTCTGGCATCGGGGGTGGGGAGGGTAGTAACACGTGTAACTAGAGAGTGGGAGGACGTTAACATCGGGGTGGCGCCCCGGCAATAGCGCGGGGCCGGCGAGCGTGAGCGGGGACGGCGGTGGCAGGGAAGAGGGCTTCGCGCAGGGTCACCAGCGCCGACGTCGCACGGGAGTCGGGACTCTCGCGCGCGACCGTCAGCTTCGTCCTCAACGACAAGCCGAACAAGTCGATCCCGCCGGCGACCCGTGAGCGTGTGCTCCAGGCCGCCGCCCGGCTCGGGTACACGCCCTACGCTCCGGCTCGCACGCTGCGCAGCGGCCGCAGCGACATCGTGGTCCTGGTCCTGCCGCCCTGGCCGCAGGGACCCACCGTGAGCGACCTCGTCGAGCGGGCGGCGGGGGTGCTGACCGAGGCCGGCTACACCCTGGTCACCCATGTCCATTCCGGTGGCCCGGACCGGCTGGCGGCGATCTCGGTGGCGCTCGCGCCGGCCGCGCTGGTCGGCCTCCAGCCGTTCAGCGCCGACGAGCTCGACGGTGTCCACCGAGCGGGGACCACCAAGGTGTTCCCTCCCCCCGAGTCGTCCGCCGGCTACGATCCCGCCGCCACGCCGTGGAGCCGGGGGGTCGGCCGCATGCAGGCGGAACACCTGATCGCCCGCGGACATGCGCGGATCGCCTTCGCCCTGCCGGACGACCCGCGGTTGTCCGAGCTCGCCCGCGGGCGGCTGGAGGGCGTCGCGCAGGTGTGCGCCGAGGCCGGGCTGCCGTCGCCGACGGTCTCCACCGTCCCACTGGACACGGAGGCGGCCGCTCGCGTCGTCGAGGCATGGCGGGACGCGGCGCCGCCCTCCACCGGCGTGTGCGCCTACAACGACGAGATCGCGCTCGCGGTCCTGGCGGGGATGCGGGCGGCGGGGCTCTCGGCGCCCGCCGACCTGGCCGTGATCGGAGCCGACGACATCACCGCGGCCCGCTTCGCCGTACCGCCGTTGACGACCGTCGCCATCGACAGCGGCGACGTCGGAGCCGACCTGGCGCGGGCCCTGCTGCGGGCGCTGGACGGCGACGGCGAGGATTTCGCCGTGAATCCGCGCAACATCCATGTGATCGAACGGGAGTCCGTGTAGAGGCACGGGCCGAGGACGAACGGCCGGTCTCCGGCCCTTCTCCGGCGCCCGGCCTGGACGACCGTCACGGTCGCGCTCGTTCTGCCGGCAGCCGGCCGGGCGCGGAGGCGGGAGCGTCTCGGAACCGCTCCCGGTAGGTGCTCGCGCTCAGCCCGAAATGCGCCTTGAAACGGCGGGCGAAGTAGTTGGGGTCGGGCCAGCCGACGGCTCGGGCGATGTGCGAGATCGCCCGGTCATCGCGGATCAGCATCGCCGCGGCGACTTCGGCGCGCTGCTGGGCGAGGTACGCCATCGGCGGAAGGCCCACGGCCGACTTGAACAGGCGCACCAGGGAACCGGGCACCATGTGCAGTTCCCGTGCCAGCTCCGCGAGCGTCCACGGATCGGCCAGCCGGCTCTCCAGCAGTTGCATGGCCCGGCCGATCGCGGGGTGGGCCGGCGGGGCCGCCGAGCGCACCGAGCCGGACGCGGCCCGCGCGAGTCCGCTGAGGAACAGGGTCAGCCGTCCGACGACGTCGCCCTGGAACGCCTCCGCGGTGCAGCGCTGGAGTTTCTCGAGCGCCCGCAGATGGCCGACGCACTCGGCCGCCGAGGCCTCATCGAGCCGGATGCTCATCATGCCGCGCTGGCCGGTGGCATAAGGGCCGATCCACAGCAGGTGCGCCAGCACGGGGTTCTCGCGCGCCCAGGCGAGTTCGCGCTGGAGCAGTCCGGGGCTGAAGCAGCAGTTGTAAAGGACGAGGTCATCGCAGTCCTCGTACTCGTGCCACACACCGGGCCGCAGCAGCACGGCGTCACCGGCGGTGAGCCGGGCGCGTCCGGCGGGGGAGTGGTGGGTGCCTTCGCCGTCCACCGCGACCGCCACCTCGATGAAGCTGTGCGTGTGGGCGGGATAGGCGCGCTCATGCACGTGCCGTCCCGCGTAGGCGAGCGAGCCGTCGGTGAAGTACACCAGCCCACTGGTGTCCACTACCGGTGAAGCATCCATGCAGGCAGGCTACGTGAGAAGGCCTGGCTTGTTAATTCTGTGCTACTTCCGGTGAACTTCGGGCTACTGGTTCGACCGGCGGCGGGCGCATCATCTCCTCACCGACCCGGCGACCGCGGCACTCACCCGCGGGCGAGGAATTAAAACGTTTTAACGATCGAGATGAGATGATGGCGGACACTGACGAGGTCGCGGCTCCGCCGCACCGGCCCCCCGAAGCCGCGAGAAGGGCGCGGCCGCGGTCCCGCCGGCGGGCGCCGCTGCGCTCGGCGCCATGGTGGTTCACCATTCCGGCGCTGGCACTGTACCTCTACGTCGTGCTGATCCCGTCCGTGCAGGGAAGCGGCTACGCCTTCACCGACTGGACGGGGATCGGGTCCACCGCGTCGTTCACGGGGCTCCGGAACTTCCGCAAGATCTTCGCCGATCCGGCGGCCGTCGACGCGCTCCGGCAGACCGTGGAGCTCACCCTCGCGATCACCGTCGTCCAGAACGCGATCGGGCTCGCGCTGGCCCTCGGCGTGCACGCTCGCATCCGCAGCCGCAACGTGCTGCGGGTGCTGTTCTTCGCGCCCGCGGTGATGACGCCGGTGGTGACGGCCTACCTGTGGAAGTACATGTACGCGCCGGACGGCGCGCTGAACTCCGCACTTCGCGGGATGGGGCTGGGCACGCTCGCGCGGAACTGGCTCGGTGATCCGGACCTGGCGCTGTGGTCGGTCGCGGCCATCGTCATCTGGCAGTTCTCCGGGTACTCGATGGTGATCTTCCTGGCGGGGCTGCAGGGCGTTCCACCGGAACTCCACGAGGCGGCGGCCGTGGACGGCGCGAGTCCGGTGCAGCGGTTCCGGCACATCACCCGCCCGATGCTCGCCCCCGCGATCACGATCAACCTGGTGCTGTCGATGATCGGCGGCTTCAAGCTCTTCGACCAGGTGTACGTGACCACCGGCGGCGGCCCCGGCCACTCGACCGAGACGCTGTCGACGCTGATGTACAAGAACGCCTTCCAGTTCGGCGACTACGCCTACAGCACCGCGATCGCCGTGCTGCTCGCCGCCATCGTCGCCGTCGTCTCGGCCGTGCAGTACCGCGGGCTCCAGCGTCAGGGGGGTGCGGCGTGAGGCGCTACACGAGGAGGACGGCGGTCCTGGAGGCCCTGATGATCGCGGCCGGCGTCGTCGTCGCCTTCCCGATCTACGTGCTGGTGAACCTCTCGGTGCGCAGCGGGCACGACGCCGCGTCGCCTCTCACGCCGACCACCGCACCCACACTCGCGAACTACGCGCACGCGTGGCGTGAAGCCGGACTGGCCTCGGCCCTGGGGAACAGCCTGGTCGTCACGCTGGTGAGCCTGATCGTGATCGTCGCCGTGTCGTCCATGGCCGCCTACCCGCTGGCGAGGGCGACCGGCCGCTGGTCCCGCTGGACGTTCCTGCTGTTCGCCCTCGGCCTGCTGCTACCGGCCCAGCTGGCGCTCATCCCGCTGTACCACACCGTCCGCGACCTCGGACTTCTCGGATCGGTGTGGTCGCTCGTCCTGTTCTACAGCGGGCTGCAGGTCCCCTTCAGCGTCTTCCTGTACGCGGGTTTCCTGCGGGCGATCCCCGCCGAGTACGAGGAGGCCGCCGCCGTCGACGGGTGCGGCCCGGTGCGGGTCTTCTTCTCGGTGGTCCTGCCCCTGCTGCGGCCGGTCACCGGCACGGTGGTCATCCTGAACGCGATCTTCATCTGGAACGACTTCCTCACCCCGCTGCTCTACCTGTCCGGCAGCGCCCAGCAGACGCTGCCGGTCGCGATCTTCCAGTTCGTCGGCCAGTACGTCTCCGACTGGCAGCTCGTCTTCGCCGGCCTCGTGATCAGCGTCGTCCCGATCCTGTGCTGCTACTTCCTCATGCAGAAGCGGATCATCCGCGGTTTCGCCGGTGGGCTCAAAGGCTGACCCGCCTGTTCCGATCAGGGAAGGCCCGGCGCCACCGTCGCACCGGCGCAAGGCGACGGCCTCATCCGTCGCCGCATCATCTCCGGCACAAACCGCTTCACCGTGCCGTCCCACCCCCACACAACAGGAGAACTCCAATGAGACCAGCGATTCTCGGTGCCCTGGGCGCCCTCGCGGCCGCGGCCGTCCTCACCTCCTGCAGCAACTCCGCCGGCGGCACCGGATCGGACACCCTGCGCATCGCCTCGAACTCCAGCGAGAAGGCGGCGCTCGACGCCACTCTCGCCGCGTTCGAGAAGGCCGACCCCGGGATCCACGTGAACGTCACCTATGCGGACACCGACCCCTACCTGAGCACCCTGCGCACCCAACTGTCCTCCGGTACCGCAGCCGACGTCTTCTTCACGTTCCCGGCCAAGGGCAACGCCGGATCCGTCCAGCTCCTGGCGCCCGCGGGCTATCTGGAGGACCTGTCGGGCCGGCCGTGGGCGAGCAAGGTGCCGCAGAACATCAGGTCCGTCACCCAGTCCGGAGGCAAGCAGTACATGCTCCCGGTCACCTTCACCGGCATCGGGGCGGTCTACAACAAGAAGGCATTCAGCGAGGTCAAGGCCACGGAGCCGACCACCTGGACCCAGGTACTCGCCCTGTGCGACAAGGCGAAGGCCGCAGGAAAGGTCGCGTTCGCCCTCGGCAACCAGACGCCATGGGTCACCCAGCTCATCGACTACGCGCTGGCCTCCACCCTCGTCTACGGCCGGAATCCCGCATTCGACAGCGACCAGGCCGCGGGCAAAGCGACCTTCGCCGGGTCGGGGTGGAAGACCGCCATGGACCAGTACCTGGCGATGAACAAGCGCGGCTGCTTCTCCAAGGACCCCGACGGGACCTCCGTCGACGCCGCGGTCAGGCAGGTCGGCCAGGGCAAGGCCCTGGCCGCCGTCCAGGTGCTCGCCACGGCCGCCCAGATCAAGGAGACCGCTCCGTCCGGCACCGAGCTCGGCATGTTCCCGCTGCCGGCGACCGACGACCCGTCCGCCACCAGGATGCCGGGCGCGGTCGGCAGTTCCTACTCCGTCAACGCCAAGGCCAAGAACAAGGAGGCCGCCGAAAAGTTCATCGACTTCCTCGCCACCCCCCAGGCCATGAACGACTACGCCGCCAAGAGCAATGCCGCGGCGGCCATCACCAACTCCTCCTTCACCCCCGATCCGGCCTTCAAGGCGCTCATCGATTTCCAGAAGGCGGGCCGGACCGTTCCCTTCATGGATCAGATGTGGCCCAACCCCAAGGTGCAGCAGGCCCACCTCAGTGGAGTCCAGGACCTGTTCGCCGGCAAGGCCGCCCCGCAGGACGTCCTGAACCAGATGGACAAGGCGTACAAGAACGCCTGACCTCGTCCCCGTCCAGCCTCGAAGGATCGACATGAACACTCCCACCCCCCGGCCTTCGCTCGACCGCCGCGGCTTCCTCCTGGCCTCGGCCGCCGCCGGGATCGCCGCCGCCGTCCCGCTCACGGCCGCCCGCGCCGCTACCGGCCCGGCCTCCGCGAGCAGCCCCTTCCGGACGGCACTGTCGGTCAGCCCCTTCACCGAGAGGGTGCTCGGCAGCGTCTCCCTCACCGACGGCGTGCGGTCCGCGAGCACCGTCACCGACGTCCAGCGCCTCTTCAAAGCACACGGCGCCACCGAGGTCTACGCCCGCATCGCGACCCGCCGGCGGGCGCAGTCGGGCGACGCGCAGCACGGCTTCGACCAGGGGCTGCAGCGGGCCAGGCTCGCCCGCGCCCTCGGCCTGCCCTTCAATCCCGAACTCGGCCTGTGGGGCGTCTACGGCGACATGTCGTACCAGCCCGAACCCGACTTCACCGATTACCCGGCCATCAAACCGCCCGGCCCGTGGACGTCGCTGACCATCGACCAGATGGTGCCGGTCCTCCGGCGCTACGGAGCCTTGGTCGCCGCGCAGATCCTGTCGACCGGAGCCCAGGTCAGCATGTGGGACCTCGGGAACGAGGTCGAGTTCGGGGTGGCCGGCGTCGCGATCCGGAGCCTGGTCACCCAGTCCGACGGCTGGACCTACAGCCCGCCGGACGCGGTCGACCCGGCCATCGGCGCGATGGACTTCTACACCCTCATCTCCATGGCGGAGGACGACCGCATCGCCTGGCTGCGGACCCACCTGTGGCCCCACGTCGGCCGCCTGCTCGCCGCCACCGCCGAAGGCGTCCGGTCCGTCCATCGCGGGGCCCGTTTCAGCACCCACACCAGCACGGTCGCCGCTGCCAGCGGCAAGCTCTCGACGGCCTTCTGGCAGGCCATGTCCGCCGCCGGCTTCCGGGCCGACGAACTCGGCACGTCCTTCTACCCGACGAGCAACGACTACGGGGACCGCCTGGCCATCTTCAAGGAGGTCGCCACCTCCCTGCGGAGCACCTTCGGCAAGAAGGTGTTCGTGGCCGAGCTCGGCTACCCGTCCGCCACCATGTCCGATCCCTATGCCTGGAACAGCGCGCTGCCCGGCTACCCGATCTCGCCGCAGGGCGCGCACGACTTCGTCCGCGACCTCGTGGCGTGGGGCGGCGGCGCCGGCGGCCCCCTGTCCGGCGTGCGTCCCTGGGCCCCCGACTACTGCACGGCGGGCTGGCAGCCGATGAGCCACTTCGCCGTGACCGGGACGGCCGCGACGGCCGAACCCGTCCTCGACGCGATCGCCCAGGGTCTCCAGCAGGCTGCCGGAAGCTGACCGTACAGACCCATAGGTGCGAACGCGGGCCCGTATCGGCGTAGCAGGCCGGTGTTGCTTCTGGTCGGCGCCGCGCGACCAGAAGCAACACCGGCGCGCATCTCGATGCACGGGCTCGCGCATGTGCAGTGACGCGACGCCACCGGCCTCCAACGATGCCGTCTCGTTGTGGCCCGGCTGCCAATCACCGCGCGCGTCTTCGTCTTCGACTTCATGTCGGGAGCGGCATCGGGCCTGGCAAGGTGCACCAGCTTCATGTCCACCCCCTGCCTCGGGAGGCGCCGATGCGATACCGCTCCATGCTCACCGCCGCGTCACTGGGAGCCGCGCTGGCGGCACCCGTGATCGCGAGCCAGCCGGCCTCGGCCGCACCGTTCGCCTGTCTCTCCTCTGACAACGACATCTACGCCGCGGACGGCAACGTCCAGGGCGATCCGGGGGACCTGCTCGGCTGCCGCCAGGTCCAGCTCCCGGGCGTCTCCAACCCGCCCGGCTACAAGGCCTGGAAGATCCGCTACGTCTCGACCGACGCCAAGGGCGCCAAGGTGGCGGTGACCGGGACGGTGGCGGTGCCCGCCGACGCCTGGTCCCAGGGCGGCTCGCGGCCCACCGTCGCGTTCAACCCCGGGACGCTCGGGTCGGGGCCGCAGTGCGCCTTCTCCAAGCAGCTCACCGGCCAGTACCAGGACATGTACGAGGGCGACAACATCGCCACGTTCCTCAAGGCGGGCGACGCCGTCGCCGCCACCGACGGTCTCGGCTACATCGCGGGGAAGGTCCACCCCTACGTCAACGGCGCCGACGCGGGCCACGCCCTCCTCGACGTCGTGCGCGCGTCCCGCCAGATCCCCGGCGGCAGCCTGAAGGACGACGGCAAGGTCGGCATCTCCGGTTACTCCGAGGGCGGTGCCGCCTCTCTCTGGGGCGCGCAGCTGGCCAAGTCCTACGCTCCCGAGCTGAACGTCGTCGGGGCGGCGGCGGGCGGCGTCCCCGGCGACCTGAGAGTCACGGCCAAGGCGCTGAACGGGAGCCTGTTCGCCGGCTTCCTGGCCGACGCACTCGTCGGGCTGAACGCCCAGTATCCCGAGATGCCCTTCGACGAGCTGATGAACGACCAGGGCCGCCAGGCCGTCAAGACGGCCGAGAGCAACTGCCTGATGGGCACGCTGGCCTCGTTCCTGGGCGCCAAGGTCGAGAACTTCACCACCGGCAAGCTCTCCCTGGACCAGCTCTACGCGCTGAAGGGGCCGGACGGCACGACCTGGGGCGACATCGTCGACCGGCAGAAGCTCGGCGTCGGCATCGGCCCGGCGGGGTCGGGCGCCAAGTACGAGATCGGCTTCCCCGTCTTCCAGTACCGCGGAGCGCTGGAGGAGATCATCCCGCAGGAGACCGAGAACGACACGCGCGCGGCCTACTGCAAGGCCGGCATCAACACCACCTGGAACGCCGGCTACGCCGCCGAGCACCTGTCCACCGACTGGAACGCCGCCCAGGACGTCACCAAGTTCCTCAACGACCGCTTCACCGGCAAGGCAGTGCAGGGCAACTGCTGACCCGCAGGTCATCCGTTACGGCGAGTGGCAGGGCCCGGACGCCAAGCCCGCCCGGGCCCTGCCCTCTACCTGCCGGCCCTGTTCCGCATGGTCGTACCGGACGGCCGCCCGGCGCAGGCCGACGTTCGAAATCTACAACGTAAAGGAACTCGCTTGTTGCCCAGCCCACGAGAGTGCTCGTGGCGACCATCAGATGCCCCTGGCAGCGTGGCCTCGATTCGAGAGCCCGGACCCGTCTCGGGTGCAGGCCGTAGGTGACCTGACGCGGCGGTCGGGGACGGCATGCGTGATCGCTGTTTCGGGACTGGTTCCAGGCTGGGGAGGTGAGAATGGCGGTGTCTGGAGTCGTGGAGACAGGCGGGATGCGGTGCTGGTCGGCGACGAGGTTGCGGGACGGTATCGGCTGGTCGGCGTGCTGGGACGTGGCGGGTTCGGAGAGGTTTGGCGGGCCATCGACCTGCTGAGAGACCAGGAAGTGGCGATCAAGTTCCTGGGGCGGGACGTGGCCGAGGCCGGGCCGGTGTGGCTCGGCAAGTTCAAGCAGGAGGCCAGGATCGCCGTTCGGCTGACGCATCCGGGAATCACCAGGGTCGATGATTTCGGGGAGTACGGCGGGCAGTGGTACCTGGTGATGGAGTTGCTGCACGGGGAGAGCGTGGCGGTGGAGCTGGGCCGACACGCCGGGGGGTTGCCTGTGGAGCGGGCTCGGTCGGTGACCGCGCAGGTGGTCGAGGCGCTGGCGGTGGCGCACAGGGCCGGGGTGGTGCACCGCGACCTCAAGCCTGCCAACCTGATGGCGCTGGCCGGAGGCCGGGTGAAGATCTGCGACTTCGGAATCGCGCGATGGCACGACGCCCCGACGTCGCAGACGCTGCATGGACGGCTGGCCGGCACCCCGCTGTACATGTCGCCCGAGCAGTGGCGGAGCGGCGACATCGACCAGCGCGCCGACCTCTACAGTTTGGGCTGCGTGCTGTACGCGCTGCTCACGGGGTGCCCGCCTTTCACCGGTGAGTCGCCTGCGGTGCTGATGGCGCGGCATCTGAACGCCGAACCGCCTCCGCTTCGGCAGCTCCGCCCGGATGTCCCGGCCGACCTGGAGCAGATCGCACAGGACCTGCTGGCCAAGGACCCGGCCGCCCGCCCCGCCACCGCCGAGGCCGTCGCCGCCCGCCTGATCTCGCGGGCCGCCGGCCAGCGCGTGGTGCCCCGATCCATTACCAGAGGCGAGCACGACCGTGACGGCAACGGGGGCGAGGGGACCACACGGTCGAGCAAAGGGGAGCGGGCGGCGCGGCGGCTGTTGAGCGATGCCGAGGACAGAGCGCGGTATCTGGACGCGAGTGAGCACGCACCACCGGAACTGCCCCGTCTGGCCGCCGTCTGGTGGCGAATCGATCCCGAGCGCGCCGACCGGCTGCTCGTGGAGGCCGAAAAGCGCGCCGCGAAGGCCAGGGTGGCGGGCCGGCGGGCGTGCGCGCTGGCCGAGATCGCGCGGGCGTACACGACGCGGGACCGCCGCGACGCAGAACGCCTGCTGAATGAGGCCGTGGCTGTCGTCCGCCACCACCGCAGCCTGTTCGAGGAGGACCTCGGTCCCTCACCCTTCGATGGACCCGACGGGCAGCGTGCCGCATTGGCGACCGTCGCCGGCGTGATGGCGGTACTCGATCCCGAACACGCCGAGCGACTCGCGCGCGACATCGACCGGCCTCATGCGCAGGCGGAGGCGCTGCTGAACGTGGCCGGGGTGTGCCCGGACCGGGCCGAGCGGCTGCTGGAACAGGCCGAGACCGTGACGTCCGGCCAGGTCGACGGTAAGCATCAGGGGCCGCTGCTGGTGCGGATGGCCGTGCTGTGGGCCGCGATCGCCCCCGAGCGGGCCGAGCGGCTGGCTCGTGGCATTGTCCGCGCTCCAGGCCACCGGATCGCCCTGGCCAGGGTCGCCGCAGGGTGCACCGATTCCGACCGCGGGCGCGCAGTGCGGCTGCTGGAAGAGACCGAGGGCCTGGCGCGGGCGCTAGGACGCTGGCAGCGGCGTTGGCCACTGGCGGAGGTTGCGGCCGGGTGGGCGCTCATCGACCCTGAACGGGCCGAACGGGTCGCCGACTCGATCTCCGGCAAGGGGCACCGCCGCATGGCACTGGCAGAGATCGCGGCAGCCTACGCCCGCACCGAACCCGAGCACGCCGAACGTCTGATGGGCGCGATCCCCGGCCACTGGAGCGCCGAGCAGACGGCCAAGGTCGCGACCGCGTTCCTGACCGGGCAACGGCCCTGACCTCCCTGAGATGATGCGGCCCTCCAGCAGGCCAGCGGTCGGCATCGGCGAGAGCGAGCGGCGGCGACCCTGACGTCCTCCCGCGTATCCAGCCGGGGGCAGCTACACGTTCCTCGCCATTGCCGAGTGCAGCGTTTCTCGACTCGGCTCCGTGTCGGCACGGGCGGATCGAGGTGGACGAGCGCGGCCGGGGGCGCGGCCGATAGTGGCCTGGCGGCGGTGGGTGGGGGTCGTTACGGTACGGGCGTGGATCGACGCGTGTTCGGTATCTGGACCGCGGTCGTGTCGCTGCTCGCGCTGGTGGACGCGCTGGGGTGGTGGAAGGACTACGCGGACGGGGCGCACAGCGTCGGGCTGGGTCTCGCGCAGACCATGGCGTCCTCGCTGACCTGGCTCCCGGTGAACATCAGCGTGTACCTGCTCACCATGTGGTTCCCGGTCAGGCGTCCCCACATGGTGCGCGCGGTCCTGGTTCATCTGGCGGGCTACCTGGTCGCGCTTTGCTGGCTCAGCGGACGGATGTTCCTGTTCGATCCGGTGCTGCACTGGCTGCCTCCCGCGCAGGGGTTCGGCGATGAATACCTCCGCAATCTCGGGGCCTATTTGGCGATGTACTTCGAGTGGGTCGGAGTGGCCCACGGGGTCTACTACTTCGTCCAGCACCGGCGGCGCCGTGAGCAGCTGGCGCGGGCCCGCGAGGAGCTGACCCGGTCCGAGTTGCAGGCGCTGCGGGCACAGGTGCGGCCACACTTCCTGTTCAACGCGATGAACACCATCGCCTCGTTCGTCCATGACGACCCGCAGCGCGCGGAGGAGATGGTCGTGCGTCTGAGCGCCCTGCTGCGGCGGTCGCTGGAGCATGACGGTTCGCTGGAGGTGACGTTGCGCGAGGATCTGGAGGTCCTGTCCGCCTACGTGGACATCGAGCAGGCCCGGTTCGAGGACCGGCTCGCGGTGGACTGGCGGCTCCACCCCGGAGCGCTGGACGCGCTGGTCCCGCCGCTGCTGCTCCAGCCGCTGGTGGAGAACGCGGTCCGGCACGGGATCTCCCCGCGCGACGCGCCGGGCACGGTGACCATCACGGCCCGGCCGGAAGGATCCTGGCTGCGGCTGGTCGTCGCGGACGACGGTGTCGGGCTGCCGCCCGGTCGGCCTCGCACGGGGATCGGGCTGGCCAACGCCCGCGCCCGGCTCGCCCAGATGTACGGCGCGGAGCACCGGTTCAGCGTCGAGCCGCAGCCGGGCGGTGGTGTCGCCGCGACCGTCCGGCTGCCGCTGCGGACGGCGCGGACATGATCAGGACTCTGATCGTCGACGACGAGCCCCCGGCCCGGCGGCGGCTCCAGCGCATGCTGGAAGCCCACGAGGACGTCCACCTGCTCGCCGGGTGCGGCTCGCCCGCCACGGCGATCGCCGCCCTCCAGCGGCACCGGCCAGACCTGGTCTTCCTCGACATCCAGCTCCCCGAGGGCGATGGGTTCGGCATCCTCGACGCCATCTGGGGCCGGCACGACCCGGCCGTCGTGTTCGTGACGGCCTTCAGCCACCACGCCGTCCGCGCCTTCGAGGTCGACGCGGTCGACTACCTGCTCAAGCCGTACGGCCGGGACCGGCTCGACCTGGCGCTCGACCGCGTCCGTGACCGGCTGGCCCGGCGGACCGCCGCCCCGGCGCTGAACCGGCTGCCCGTCGAGATGGGCGGGCGGATCCGGCTGCTGGACCTGGACTCGATCGACTACGTCCGGGCCGAGGACGGCTACCTGCGCATCCACGCCGGCAGCCGCTCGCACCTGGTCCGCGGCACCCTGGCCAAGCTCCACGAGCGGCTCGGCTCCGCGGAGTTCCTGCGGATCCACCGCTCGGTCATCGTCCGGATCGACCGGATCCGCGAGCTGGAGATCCTCGGCCACGGGGAGATGCGGCTGACCCTGTGCTCCGGCAATACCCTCATCTCCGGCCGCGCCTACCGGGACCAGGTGCGGGCCGCGCTCGGCCTGCCGACCTGACCGCCGCTCCCGTTCACCCCGCCCCCGCTCCTGTTCGCGGCGCGGACCCGGCTGCCGTCCCGCGATCGCTCCTAGGGTGGGCGCGTTCCGTCACCCGGCAGAGCAGTGGCCGGCATCCTTCCTCGGGGGCATGGGTGCCGGTCCTTCCCCTCGCGTGGGAGTTCGCGATGAGAAATGTCCGCTGTACCCTCGCCGCCCTTGCCTGCGGCCTCGCCGTCGCGGCGGTGGCGCCCGGCGCGCACGCCGCCGTCCGAGGGCTCCACGCCCCGTCCGCCACCGCCCGAGGGTTTCACGCCCCGCACCCGTGCCGCGACGACGACGGCGCCGTGCAGCCCGGCTTCACCTGCTGGACGCTGACCGTCCCGCTCGACCATTCCGGCCGCACGCCCGGCACGCTCGATCTCCAGGTCGGTGCCGCCGACGGCCCGGCCAAGCCCAAGGGCACGCTGCTGTTCCTCACCGGCGGCCCCGGTCAGGAGGGCGTCGCCCTGCTCCGGCGCATCGCCGGGCGGATGCCCGAGGTGTTCGCGCAGTACCGCCTCGTCATGCTCGACCAGCGCGGCACCGGCCCGCTCGGCGCCATCGACTGCCCGAAGATGCAGGCTCAGGTCAGCGGCTCCGACAGCGCCCAGGCCACCCCCGACGCGGTGGACGAGTGCAGCAGCCTGCTCGGCGACCGGGCGCGCTTCTACGGCACCGATCAGAGCGTCGGCGACCTCGAGGACGTCCGGCGCGCGCTCGGCGTGGACACCATGGCCGTGGACGGCGTGTCGTACGGCTCCTTCACCGCCGCCCGGTACGCCATCGCCCATCCCCGGCACGTGTCCCGGCTGGTCATGGACTCGGTCGTCCCGCACCACTGGACGGTCGCCGGAGACCTGAACCTGGTCGGGCTCACCGCCCAGCCCCGGGTGCTCCGGGACGCCTGCAAGGCCGCGCCCGCCTGCGGTTTCGACCCGGCGCAGGACCTCGCCACGCTCGTCCGGCGGCGCACCCCGGCCGGTGGGCTGGCCCTGTTCGGCGACGTCGTGGGCTACGAGTTCCTCGACCCGACCTACCGCGACCCGGACCCGATCCCCGGCAGCGGCCTGCCGGGCGACATCATCGGCGCGATGCACCAGGCCGTCGCCGGCGACACCAGCCGGCTGGACGCCATCGAGGCCGTGCTCGCCCCGGCCGACGGCACGCCCGCGAGCCAGCTGAGCGCGGGCCTGCACGCGGCCACCCTCTGCCAGGACCTGCGCTTCCCGTGGGGCACCTCGGCCACCCCGCAACGGCTCCGCCGCCCGTTCCTCGACCGCACCGCGCGCACCCTGCCCGCATCGGCCACCTGGCCGTACACCCCGGCGGTCGCGCTCGCGCAGAGCAGCGTCCAGACCTGCCTGCGCTGGCCGGCCGAGCCCCCGACCGCCGACCCCGCCGGCCGGCTGCCCGACCTGCCCACGCTGATCCTCGCCGGCGACCACGACCTCAGCACCCCGCTGGAGTGGGCCGAACAGGAACGCGCCGTCAGCCCCGCCGGCACCCGCTTCGTGATCGTCAAGGGCGCCGCCCACTCCATCCAGAACCGCGAACCCGGCCACACCGGCCGCGCCGCCCTGACCACGTTCCTGCTGAGCTGACCGGGCGAGCCCACCGCACCGTTAACGGATCCCGCGAACCGCCGGGGTGGCCGCTAGCGCCCACCGCCGCGGACCCCTAGCCCCGCCGGCCGCACCGCGCCGCGAATCCCCGGACCAC
>NZ_JBEYYT010000003.1:20983-96608 GCF_040645715.1 Spirillospora sp. NPDC046719
TGCCCGAACGGGCACACCGGCGATCACGCTTAGCGCGCCTGCTCGCACGTCCGCGCAAAGCCCTAGACCAGCCGAAGTCAATCCAAGAAGGGACCGCCGCCACTCCGCCAAGCATGGACGCTGCCGAGTAGGAGGGTGAGGTGCCGTCGCCACCGCGGAGGCGGCAAATGGGCCCGCGGTGTTCGAGTTCTTGGCGGAAGACGACCTCTTAGCGGGCGTTCATCCTGCCTGGTGGCACTCGCAACTCCGTGAACGTTCCGTCCGTCCGGTCCCTCCGGCGGCCGGGTCGGGATGCCGTGCTCGGCGCGTCTCTGCGCGGCGTGTGGTCGGCGTTGGTCTGCGCCTGTCGGGCACGTATGCGGGGTCTCGCGCTATTTGTCGGTTAAAGGTAGGTATTTCCCTGGATTTCCCGATTCGCGGTGATGGTCGATGGTGAGGCGATCGCACTCGTCGTGGAGGACATCCCATGGGAACCGTGGAACCGACCGCTGCACCGCAGGACCTGCCCGGGGCGACCAGCTATCGGGGGCAGCACATGATCGACCTGCCGGTCGACGCCGCCGCCTGGCTGCGCTACAAGGGGATCAGCTACTGGCTGTCCCCGACCGTCGACCACAACGCCGAGGTGGTCTGCTGGGTCTACCTCCTGTCCGACCCGGATCTGGAGCTGACCTGCGACATCTACGACGAGACCGGGCAGCGGCTGCAGCTCGGGCGCGCCAACGACGGGGACCTGCAGCCGTGGGTCATCAGTCTGAAGCAGGAGGTCTCCAGCAACGGCGCCGTGTCGTGGCAGGACACGGTGCCGGGCACGTCGCTGACGTTCCGGCTGAACTACCGCGGCAGCGTCGCGGTCAAGGACGTGGTGGTGCCGGTCGACTTCGGGCAGCCGGTCGCCCAGGCGCTCGGCGGGCGCAAGCTCTACTTCAGACTGAGCGACCAGCCGCTGGCGTTCACGTGGCTGACGGAGCAGGACCGGCAGCGGCCGGAGAACAAGACCCCGCTGATCTACCTGCACGGATACGAGGACCCCGACACCGGCCTGGAGACGATCGGCACCCGGCTGCCGCCGATCGCGCTGACGCGGCAGCGGATCTCCGAGGCGTGGCGGACGGCGAAGGCCACCGGGTACTTCGATCCCGCGGTGTTCCCGAACGTCCCGGCCGCGTCCGATGAGGCGACCCGGGCCGGGATGGCGCTCGCGGTGGCGGGACTGGACGAGACGACCGTCGTCCAGGAGCTCACCGCCGGCGGCCGGCTGGTGGTGCTGCGCGACATGGCCGGCGCCTTCACCTACCGGTTCGTCCCCGCCCCGGCGCACTGCCGGCCGGGCCTGGTGCTGGTGGAGCACTACCGGCTGACCTCGTTGCCCGCCCGCTACGGGGGCGGACGCACGATCAAGACGTTCTCGCTGCTGCCGGGGGAGCGGACCAGCATCCGTATCAGCACGTACAAGCGCTCCACCGAGAGCCTGCAGAAGACCTCCTCCATCCTGGACTCGGTCACCGACGAGACCGAGAGCGAGTTCGGCCGGACGGTCAGCTCCGAGCAGTCCAACCAGGCCAACGCCGGCAAGACCTTCGAGTACCGGGCCGAGGCGGAGGCACAGGGCCAGGCCAACTGGGGCTGGGGCAGCGCCAGCGCCAAGGTGTCGGGCGGGGTGTCGGGCAGCTCCAACAGCGCCCGCGAGGAGCTGACCAAGAACATCAGCAACGCGGTCAGCCAGAACACCGCCCGCGCCTCGGCCAAACGGGACGTGCAGATCGACACCAGCCTGGACGTCAAGCTGGAGCAGGGCGAGGAGCAGGCGGTCGAGCGGACGCTGGAGAACGTCAACACGAGCCGCACCCTCAACTTCGTGTTCCGGCAGATGAACCAGGAGTACGTCACGCTGCTGCACCTGGTGGACGTGCGGGTGGCGTTCTTCAACGGGCACGCCGAGTCCCGCGACGAGGTGGCGCTGACCGATCTGGACCGGCTGCTGGCCGACTGCGTCGAGCCCGCGTCCGTTCCCGCCGTCCGCAAGCAGGTCCTGGACGCGCTGCGCGGCATCACCGACCACGAGGGCAGGGCCCGGCCCGAGATCGTCCGGCCGGCGGGCGCGGACGAGAACGGCCCGTTCCAGATCGACACCACGCTGACCTCCGCCTACACCACGCCGGACGGCCGCGAGCACACCGTTTCCGGCATCATCGTCGGCGTCGGCCAGCAGGTGCTGCGCACCGACGGCGTCGTGGTCGACTCGTTCCTCGGCGAGGGCGACGCGCTGGACGCCTACTCCATGGGGCTGCAGGAGCAGGCGGTGCGCGCCCGCCGGCTGGACAACGACCGGCAGGAGGCCGAGAACGAGAGGCTGCGGCTGGCCCTGCAGCTCGTCCAGAAGGGGGACGCCGCCGCCGTCGGCCTCTACCAGCGGCTCTTCCCGATCCCCCAGGTCGTCAACCAGATCGACCACGCCGCCGTCAGCACCACGCCGCTTCCCCTGCCCTCGGACGAACCGACGCCCGACGGCACGTCCAACGGAGCCGCCGCCGCACCGGCCCTCTGACCGCCCCCGGCAGCGAGGGAGGTCTCCATGGCCGTGCCGAACATAGATCCGCTCTGGCAGGCGTTCCACTTCATCGTCACCGCGGAGTTGTCCGAGGCCAAGGTCGCGAAGCTGGTCCTGCGGGGCGAGGGCACGCGAGTCCAGAAGCTCACGTCGCGATGGAAGGGGCTGAAGGACAAGCTCAAGGCCGTCGTCTCCGGCTGTGCCGAGCAGCTCGCGCTCCAGATCAGGGCCGTGTGCGACGAGGCGCTCGCCGAGACGGAGGGCATCGAGATCGGCCTCGGAACGGACGACTACCGGGAGCTGCTGGACAGCGACCCGACCCGAGCGGGCTTCGCCGAAACCGGGCCCGGGCAGACGTACGATTATCTGCTCGGCCAATTCATATCGCAGTCGGGGACCTGGCAGGGGTTCGGCCAGGCCTACCAGAAGGCGGCAGCCCAGTGCGTCCTGTTGCTGCAGAACTGCGAGAAGGTGGAGGCCTATATCGGCCAGCTGCGCGGACAGCAGGAAAAGGAGTACCTGAAGTGCGCTGATCTGATTATTCTGGTCCAGAAGCGGATCGCCGAGCTGCCCGCGGAACCCGAAGTCGGTGGCATGCTGCAGCCGCTCGTCCAAGGTTGCGGAAAGCTGCTCGGCGACACCCGGAACGTGATCGATCTGTGCACCGGCGACATGCTCGAAGCGCGCTGCAGGGGGCTGTCGTTCGGCTTCACCGACTTCGCTGCGGACACGGACCTCATCACTTCGGTGATGTGGCCGCTCATGGTGTTCTGCCAGGACGGCTTCATCACCGTCAAAGAACTGTGGGACAGCCTGCAGCCGCCTGTGTTCGCGGCGTTGCGCGCCAAGGTGACGGTCAAATACCTCGCCGTGCTGCTGGACGACCTCGGTTGGCCCGGCTTCCGCGCACTGCTCGCCCTCGGCGACGCCGACCAGGTCAAACTGGTGGCCCGGTGGCTCGATCTGCGAACCCCATTTCTCCTCAAGTGCCCGCCCGGAAGCCCGGCCGAGGAGGTGCTCCGATACGACCGTCTCGCCGTCACGGGTGAATTGCTGGACGGCTTGCTCGCGATCGCCAAGGGGACCGGCCCGGAGATCAAACTTCCGCACCAGTGCACCGCGTACGGCTGGGTGACGATCAACGGCACGAGGATGCCCCGCGCGTTCTCGACGCCGTCGTTCGCGACCGACCAGGCCTGCATGAAGCACTGCAAGCAGGAACTGGGCGCAAAACCGACCCAGCAGAAGATGGAGGCGTATTTCGCCGAGCTCTTCGGGGCGTGCGCACAGGCCGTCGCGGACTGGAACAACAACGGCAGGCCGGACATGTACCTGGTGATCGTCCAGGGTGCTGTCGCCCGGTGGAGAATCGTGGTGGGATCCAAGGGAAGCAAGACCGTCCACCACATCGACAGCGGTTACGACAAATCGCCGTGGATCGGGCAGTGAACGCCGAAGCAACGTCGGAGCGGCGGCGGCCGACCGCCGCCGCGCCGGTCCGCAGCGCCGTGCGACTCCCGGCCCCGTCCTTCAGGTGAAGAAGATGATCCTCGGAGCCGGGGTGTCAGCGGGTGGTGGTTCGGGGGCGGGTGTGCTGGGTGAGGAAGAGGGCGGCGCGGTCCAGGGCCTCGTCGGCCTCGTCCAAGGCGCCGGTGTATGCCTGGAAGACGTGGGGAACGTCGGCGGTGACGTCGAGGATGACGTCGACCCCGGTGGCCCTGGCGCGGGCGGCGAGGCGGGTTGAGTCGTCCAGCAGCACTTCGTTGGTGCCGACCTGCAGGAGCATCGGAGGGAAGCCGGTCAGGTCGGCGAGGGTGGCGGGGCTGAGGAGCGGGTGGTTCGGGTCGCGTCCCGCCAGGTACATGGAACCGGTGTGCTCCAGTGACTCGCGGGTGAAGAACGGGTCGGCGGCCTCCTTGGCGGTCACGCTCTCGCCGGTCCGGGTCATGTCGAGGCCGGGGGAGAACGCGACGATCGCGGCGGGCACGGGCAGGCCCGCGTCGCGGGCGGCGAGGCAGGCGGTGACGGTGAGGCCGCCGCCGGCGGAGTCCCCGGCGAACGCGATGGCGGCGGGGTCGGCGCCGCCGTCGAGCAGGGCGCGGTAGGCACTCACCGCGTCGTCGATCGCCGCGGGGAACGGGTGCTCGGGGGCGAGCCGGTAGTCCAGGGAGTAGGCCCGGAACCCGGTGCGGACGACGAGGTTCGCTGTCAGCGGCATCGCGGTTTCGGGCGAGCCGAACACGAACCCGCCGCCGTGGAAGTACAGGATCGTGGCCCCCGGCTCCGCGCCCCCGGCGGGCTCGACGAGCACTGCGGGACGGTCTCCGAGCGGCGCCGACCGGGTGCGGATCCCGTCCGGGACGATCAGCTGCGCCATCATCGCGCGGAATCCGGCGCGGATCGCCTCCACCGTCCGCGGGCCCTCCGGGCGGGGTCGCCGCAGCACCGCGTCGAGTTCCGCCCGCTGTTGCCTGCTCATGTCGCCTCCCATGACGAGTATATGCCGCTACAGTATATGCCGTGGCATCTAAGTCAACGGGCGCCGCCGACCTGCCGGGGTTCTTCTCCGACCTCGTCCGGTGCGAGACGCGCCTCTACAACGCCCTGAACGACCGGCTCCGCGACCGGCACGGCATCGTCACCTCGCAGTACGAGGCCCTTCGCTTCCTGCGCGACCGCCCGGCGGCCCGGGTGGCGGACGTCGCGGCGGAGTTCGCCATCGGCATCGGGGCGAGCAGCAAGATCATCGACCGCCTGGAGAGGCGGGGATGGGTCGCCCGGCGGCCGAACCCCGCGGACCGCCGGTCATCGCTGGTCGAGCTGACCGGCGACGGCGCGCGGCTCGCCGACGCGGCGGAGGCGACCTTCACCGAAGGGCTGGCCGAACTGCTCGCAGGGGCGCTCGATGGTGAGGCGGGGGCGACGGTCGCGCGGGTCATGGCCGAGCTGCGCGCCGCGCTCGAACGCGACCAGCTGGGCCTTCCCACGGGTTGAGCGGCGTCCGGCTCAGGTGGGGAGAAGGTGGGCGAAGCGGGCGGCGTTGCGTTGGGAATGGTCGGCGCAGCAGTTGTTGAAGACGACATAGGTCGTTTCGACGCCGTCGGCCAGCTCGCGAATCCGGGGGACCCATGAGCGCATCTCGGCTTCGCTGTAGAGGTAGCCGAAACGTTCGCGCACGTCCGAGGAGTCCCAGCGTTCGCTGTGGCCGTGGAAACGGACGACGGCCGCGTCTCCCGTCGCCGCGAGGATCGGCGGCATCGATGACCGGTGGCCCTGCGGCATGTCCACGCCGACATAGGGGATGCGGTGCTCGGACATGAAGGCGAGCGTCGCGTCGCGGTGCTCGTCGTCCATCCAGGCGGCGTTGCGGAACTCGACGCAGATCGGCATGGGGGCGCAGCGGTCCCGCGCCCGGAGGATGTGCTTGCGGTTGCGTTCGCCCGGCGGGAACCAGACCGGGAACTGGAAGAGGAGCAGGCCGAGCTTGCCCGTCTCGTGGAGCGGTTCGAGGGCGCTGAGGAAACGGTCCCAGACCTCGTTCTCCACCTCTTCCGGAACGTCCTTCAGATAGACGTTGCGTTTGTTCGGGACTTTGTCGCGGAGGTTCTTGTAGAGGGAGCCGGGACGGGTCGGATGACCGGTGAGAAGCGAGAACGCCTTGACGTTGAACACGAAACCGGGCGGCGTGCGCTCGGCCCAGAGGCGGACGGTCCGCTCCGCCGGGGGCGCGTAGTAGGTGGCGTCCACCTCGACCAGCGGGAACTGGGAGGCGTAGTAGCGCAGCCGGTCCTCGGCGGTCTTGGCCTCCGGCGGGTACCAGCCGGAGGCGAGCAGCGTCTTGTCCGTCCACGAGGCGGTGCCGACCAGGATTCTCCCCATGCCGGGAGGCTACGGGCGATCGACCCTCCCTCATTCCGGGATCATCTGACTGTGCCCGGTATGTTCAGCGCGTCCGTGCGCGGAACGTCTAGGCCTTGCCCTTCCGGCAGACCCACTTGCCGTTGCTCCAGCCGCAGGTCTTCTCATAGCCCGAGCGGAAGGAGCCCAGCCAGCTGATGGTCTGGTTCGCCGACGGACGGCGCTGCGCCGTGTAGCTCGACGCCTGATCGACCGGTCCCCCCGTGGTGTCCACGGCCATGAGCGGCCACGGGTAGGCGGGCCGGGTCGCGGTGACCGATCCCGAGGAGTCCACCTTGCTCGTGATCATGCTGTTCGGTGCCCGGCCGCTCTCGACCCAGTCGACCACCGCACCGAGTCCGTTCAACTTGTCGGGCCCCTCGCCGCCGCTGCAGTGGGCGACGCCCGGCAGCATGAACAGCCGGGCGAACTCCTGGGTGCGGGCCAACCCGCCCATGCGCTCGGTGACCGCCTGGTAGTACGCGATGGTGCCGGCCGGCGGCACCGCCGGGTCGGCCTCACCATGCCACATGATCAGCTTGCCGCCGTGCTGCCCGAACGCGCTCAGGTCCGGGTCGGTGGAGTCGTAGATTCCCGAAACGCGGCCCATGATCTCCCGGAAGTTCTCCTCGGTGAACTGGACGTCCTTCAGCGTCAGCGACGGCCTTGCATCGGGATAGGCGAGCCAGCGCAACGTGTTGACGGCGAAGCCCGCCTGGTTCGACGGCACGCCCTGGGCGAGGGGAACGAGCCAGCCCGCCCAGTTGCCTTCCGAGCCGCGGGGCTGGGCACCCGGGTACATCAGCCGGTTCCTGTCGTCCCGCGCCCCACCGTAGATCTTGCGGACCGACTCGAGTTGAGCCGGGTTGAGGCAGAAGCCGGACGAGCCGCTGCCGTCGCTCGGGCAGGCGATGCTCTTCGGATCGAACGAGCAGTTCAGCGAGTCGCTGATCAGCCCGTCTCGGGTTCCGTCCTGGGCGTCACAAGCGCTGACCACGGCCGCATGCAGCGACTGGAGGTCGTTCTGGGTGAGGGTCGAGTTGCCATTGGCGTCCAGTACCGCCTTGCCGTTCCACCCCTGGTCCCAGATTCCCAGCGCGGTCATGTTCGAGGCGGGGGCGCCGGCGACGATGCCGTCGAAGTCCTCGGGGTAGCGCTGTGCCTCGGTCATGGCCTGGTCCCCGCCCTCCGAGCAGCCCGTGAAGTACGAGTGCGACGCGGGCCGGCCGTAGAACCGTTTGACGATCTCCTTGGCCACGATGGACGTCAGGTGCTGGGAGCGGTAGCCGAAGTCGACCCGCAGTTGCGGGTCGGCGCCGAAGAGCCCGTCGGTCATGCTGGTTCCGTAGTGGCCCTCGTTGTCCCAGGCCACCGCGAACGTTCCGTTGGTGAGCGGGGTGCAGCCGTAGGTCGCCTGGGCATCCAGGCGGGCGTTGCCGCAGAAGCCGCCGCAGCCGGTCTGCAGGTAGCGCCCTGCCCACGTCTGGGTGGGCAGCAGTAGATCGAATTGGATCTGGGGCGCGATGACCCCCTTGACCTCGCAGGCCTCCCACTTGCCGAGGGGGTTGTCGGCGGCGGCGACGATGGTCGCCGAGGCGATGTTCGCCGGTGCGCCCTGAACACCGGTCAGATCCAGCCGTGCCGCTTGCGCGCATGACATCGCCGGGGGCGTCGCAGCCGCCTTGGAGGGGACGTTCAGAGGGCGCGGCGAAGCCTGCGCCGTGGAGGCGGCGACCATGACCATCGCGAGCATGAGCACGTTGACGACGGCGGCGAGGGTTCGCCGCCTGTTGGGACCCCGCATGGAGAGCGACAACGGACCTCCTGGCGCGATGTGGGACGCGGACTTCGGGGGAATGATCAGGCAGGCGGGGGTGCCGTCAAACCGTGCGGGTCCGCTCACCGAACCGGTTGTCGCACGGCTGCCAGCGGCGGAACCGATCAGCAGGGCGTTCCGCCGGGGAAGACCGCGTAACCGGCCAGGGAAGCGCGAGTCAGGGGACCAGCGGCCCGGCCAGCACACGCGCCCCCGCCTCACGGTCCCCGTCCCAGGTCACCGATCCGGTATCCCGAGGCTTGCGCCCCCACAGCATCAGCAGCAGGTCCTCGGCGGTTCCCGAGACCTCCGCGACCGGCTCACCCTTCCCGTAAGTCCAGCGGCGGCCGGAGTCGGTGGCGGTGATCCGTACGGCCTGCTCGGGAGGGGTGGCGGCCCCCTTGGCGATCATGCGGGGCGCCATCGTGTCGAAGACCTCGGCGACACCGTCGGCGGCGAGCAGCGCGTCCATCGGCTTCGTCGAGCCGAGCGCGTGCTCGGCGTCCCACCGGTGCATCAGCGTCTCCTGGCTGCGGCGCCGACGCCAGAACCCCACCGTGTGCGGCGGGAAGAACGTCCACGCCCCGGTCGATGGATCGACCGACAGCGCCTGCACGAGAGCATCCGCCGTCGCGGCGTACCAAGCCTTGAGACCGGCCCGGTCACGGGGCGCGGCGCCTTCGTCATAGCCATCGCCGTGCCCGTCCCGCACGGCCGCGACGACCCAGAGGTTCCCTGCTCCCATGTGCACGGCCAGATCCGCCAACCTCCAACCGCCGCAATGCTCGACAGGAGCCGACAGATCACCATCCAGCGCCGCACCGAAGGCATCCAGCTCACGCCGGAGTTCAACCAGGTAATCCACGGCGCCAAGATACTGCCCGCCGATCACGCGAGATCGTCGGTGCCGGCTCACTCCGGCGGCGGAGCGGCGGCCAGGTCGAGGGGCGGTTGCGGGACCGGCCACGCGACTTCGCGGCGGAGCCTGAGCACCGCGTGCCAGGCCAGGTGCGGATGGTTCGCGAGAAGCCCTCTGATCTCGGCGAGCCGATCGAGCGGATGCTGGTCCCGCGGCTGCTCGGCGAGGTCGCGCAGCCACTCCGCCGTCTTCTTCGGGTGCTCGACGAACAGCCGGACGAGGATCGCGGTGATCGCCAGGTACGTCCTCGTCTGCACGGCGAAGGTCCGCGCGGCGAAGCTCAGCTCGCCCGCCGGCATCGCGGCGATGCCCGTCTCGATGTCGGCCGCGGTGATGGAGAGGTCGGCACAGGCGGCCAGCCATTCCAGCAGGGCTACCGTCCCCTCGGCATCAGCGGCCGCTCCGCGCAGCTGCGCCTCCATGACCGCCGCGACGTCCTCGGCGATCATCCGGCGGGCCAGATGCTCCAGTTCCCGCCGGGACTCGCCCGTACGCCCGTCCGGTGACGGCTCCTCCCGCCACTCGGCCGACACGGCGGCGAGCCCGCGCACCGACCGGACGAGGTCGCGGGCCAGCCCCGCGGTCATGACATGGCAGAGCCACACGTACGGCACCGGGAGCGGGACGCCGCGCCGGCTCAGCAGGTCCAGAGCCTCCTGTCCCCGCAGCGGCGGGATCTCCACGACCGTGTCGAAGGCGCTGTCGAAGGTGTCGCGGACCGCCAGGCTGCGCCGTCCGAACGCGGCCAGGGCGTCCTCCGAGACGGTCACCAGGAAGTAGCAGCCGGGCACCCCGAAGATCACCTTGAGGTCGTTGAGGAACTGCTCCGCCTCGCCCGCCGTGGCGATCTTGTCGAGCTCGTCCACCCCGATGACGACCTTGTTGCGGCCGGCGCGGCGCTCGGTGCCGACCATCGTGAGCAACTCCTGGAACCCGGCGACCAGGCCGGGCAGGCTCTGGGCCTGCTCGGTCTGCTGCACCGCGAGCTGGCCGCCGATCTTCCCGCCTCCCGGGATCGCCGTCTCGCCGACCGCCGTCCGCGTCACCGCCTGCTGGTAGCGCAGCCGCCGCAGGTGGGCGTGCGCGACGACCTGCGCCCGCGTCATGCTCCGCAACCGCGGCCGGCGGTTCACGAGCAGCGCGACCGCCAGGCCCGCCAGGATCAACAGACCGCCGCCTACGAGCACATAGGCCCGCCCACCGTCCGGCAGACGGTCCGCCAGCGCGCGGATCCGTCCTCGGTAGAGCGTCCCGACGATCAGTACGAGCCCCGCACCGGCGCAGACCCAGGGGAACACGCGCATCGCGAGCATCCGGAGCCGCCTGACGGGTGCGGGCCGAGGACCCTGGCTCCCGACGACCCGCTCGCATACCCGGATGAACAGGTGCGTCAGGAACTCGCGGGAGTCGTAGGCGGTCGGAGCGTGGACGAGGAGCCGCAGGTCGTTGTCCGGATGCCGCTCCGGGTCGCACAGGTGCCGCAGGACCGTGCTCTTGCCCGCGCCGCGAGCGCCGCTCAGGCCGATGCTGGCGCTGCTCAGCTCCTCGATGAGCAGGGAGACGCGGCGGCTGGCAGCGGTTTCGACGAAATGGTCGTCGCGGTCGTCGGTTCCGCTGAGCGGTTCGAGTTCCAGGCCGTGCCGCTCGGTCGTGTACGCGGGCGGCTCCTCGCCGAGCCGGTCGGTCAGCATCGGCAGCAGGCCGTCCCGGGCCATGGCCCGGATCCAGTCCCTGTAGGTGCGGTCCAGCACGAGCCTCAGGTGCGGCAGCTCGTCCAACTGGAGCCATTCGGCCGGATCGCGCGAGCGCAGTGCCCGGCGCTGCGCCGCGTTCCTGCGGAACGACAGCCATAGGAACACGGAGAGAAGCAGCACCACGGACGCGGCGAAGGTCGCGTCGGGTGCCCAAGGCCACCACCGCTGGGCCACGAACAACCCGGCCAATGCGGTGCCCGCCGCCCCCGCGGTGATGATGTAGGCGGTGACGAACCGGCTGAGGAACGGCAGGGCCGCCGCCTTCTCGAAGGCATCGAGCGCCTCGTCGAACCGCTGCCCGCGATCGCGGGCGGGTGCCTCCACGGCGAGCGGGTCGTGGTCGAGCAGCGACGCGGCCAGTGTCCGCAGCCTCGCCCGGGAGGCGACGGGGTCGCGCTGGTCGACACGGCGCAGCATCTCCGGCAGGACGAGCACCTCGCGCAGGACGGCCTCGCGCGCGAACGCGTCGAGGCGCTCGCGCCGGGACACCGGACGGTCACCGTCCGGGGGCGGTGGTGGAACCGGCGGCGTCCCGGTCTCGTCGGCCCCGCAGCCGGGACGTTCCCCTACGCGCGGGGCCTCTTGCGCCGGCCCGGCCGAAGGCTGTTGCGTTAAGTCGGGAACCGGGCGGCCAGGCGTTCCCGTAGCCGGTCCTGACTGTGGCGGCGGCGCACCCGGATGCTCCCTGGCCGCGGAGGCGGGGCCTCCCGGCCGTGTCACGGTGGCCCCGGCTCGGGCGGATCCGTTCGAGGGTGCCGTGGTTTCGTCCGGCCGGCCCTCGAACCCCGCATCCCCGCGCTGCTCGGGCGCGGTCGCGGCGAAAAGGTCCTGAACCTGTTGCCGCCGGAACCTGTAGGCGCCGCCGACCGCACGCATCACATCCAGACGCCGAGCCCTTTCCAGAACCGCCAGCGGCCACCACGGCAGGTCCGCTCCGCCGGCGAGGATCACGACGCTCACCGCGTAGATCCCGACGGACGAAGCCAGCATCACGAAGAAGGCCGTCACGACCCCCAGGAACACGCCCCCTCGGACGCCGGCGTCCGGCCCCCACAACCCGGTCCCGAGTCCGACGGCGACGCCGATGACGACTGCGGCGGCGCCTCGAACCCGAACCTCGCGGCGCAGTTGCGCGAGCGGCTCGGTGGTCTCCGGCGCGGCGCCTCTGACGTCGGCGACCTCGTCCCAGAAGCCCGCGGCGACAAGCAGGCCAGCCACTCCAGCGACGCCACGCCCGAGACGAGATCGCCGGTCGCGGCCTTCGTGCCGAAGCAGGCCGCCAGCGAAACGCCGTAGAAGAACAGATGGAGGACGCCTACCGACACGACCAGTGCCCAGCGCGGCACGAGCTGGTAGAGGCGCCACCAGACGAACCCGCCCTGCCATTCCCGGGCGACCGTGCTCAGCCACCACCGTCCCCGCCCCGAGCGCGGGTACAGCCGGTCGATCCAGTCGGAGAGCAACCGCTCGATGATCTCTTGTTCGGTCAGGGAGCCGAGGTCGGGCAGCGGACGCCGAGCGTCCAGGTACGCCCGGCGGACGAGGTCGACGTTCCCCGGCCGGCTCAGCGCCCGCTCGAGCGCGCCGCCGGACTCGCCGAGAAGCCGCTCGCGCCACCGGTCCCAGCCGGGGTAGTGCTCCTGCGGGAGGACACCTTCCAGATAGCGGACGAGCTGCGCAGGGCCGACCGGCTCCAGCCGGAGGACGGTGGCGTGCTGGAGGACCTCGCCCTGCCTGCTGCGGGCGGCCCGGTCCAGAGCGCCCTCCCGCGCGGTGATGACCAGCGGGTCGTCGCCGTGCAGCCCCGCGTTCATCCGGCGCAGGGCTTGGCCGGCCTTCTGCGCGGGCAACTCGTCGAACCCGTCCAGGATCGGGATGACCTTCCGCCTGCCGACGAGCTCGCGGGCGGCTTCGGGGGAGAGGGCGTACGTGCGGGAGATCTGCTCGGCCAGCCAGTCCTCGAACGGCCGTCGAGCGGGGTCCCAGGCCGCCATGGAGACCAGTACCGGGACCGGCCCGGACCGCTCGCGGCGCTCCAGGAGATCGAGCAGCAACAGTGCCGCGGCCGTCGTCTTGCCGGATCCCGCCGGTCCGGTGATGACGAAACGCGGCGGCACCCGGCGTTGGAAGATCTCACCGATATCCGAAAGGTCGCCGAGCGCCGCGGGGCCGGCCTCCCGCAAGGGGTCATGAGAACCGCGTACCAACAGCGGGACGGCCAGCGGCTCCCTGACGTCCCGCCTGGACCTCGCCAGCTCCGACGTCCACTGCTCGCGGACCAGGTTCGCCAGCATGTCGAGCGCCTCGGCCGGATCCCTCTGCCCTCGCCGCGAGAGTCTCAGCGACGCCAAGGTCACGGCAAGCGACACCACGCCCGCCGCCGCGCCCATGGCGCTGGACACCTTGTCCGCGTCGCCGAGGGAGAAACCGCTCGTCAGCAGGTACGCGGTGCTGGCAACGATCAGGGCCCCGCCCGTCAGCCCGAGGAGCCACAACGACCGATTCATTCCCACATGCTGACAGGAATCCGCTGCGCCCAGGGCAATCTTCCACAACTGGCCAGCCGACGCCCGCCAGAGACGTGACGCCGATATCGGCGCGCCATTGCTGCTCGACTCAAAGGAGACAGATCCTACCATTGTTTCCAGCGATGCGGACGACTCCGTCGTGGCTTTATGCGCTGTCCTGTCGAGGGGGGAGAAGGAGTTGCTGTAAGACGGCAGGCCAAAACGTTGGCCTCCCCAAGCTCGCCGCCCCGTACAAACCATGCGGCCAGACGGGCCCAACCGACCGGGCTGCGGTCCGGACCGCAGCAATGGCTGATCTAGCGCGCCAAGTTCACCCAGCCCCCACAATGCTGAGATCTTGCCATCCGCCGTCGACGCACGGTCCAGCTAACCGGCGTCTCCGGGGCACCCTCCTGGATCGATCACGGTCAACGCATTTCGTGTCACGAGGTTGTGCATACATTCGTTTTCGTGGATCCCGAGCCTATTTGCTATCTAATTCGAATAGTGATGGCTGTGGTGGAGGCAAAGGACGCCGCTCTGGAGCGGCTGCTTAGGCATCTGTTGTGGCAACTAGCGCCTATGTCGGTGGCGCTGGCCGGGCTGCCCGAACCGGCTCTGCGGGACCTGGCCTGGTGGGCCGCTGCGCAGGCGGCCGACTACGCGGGCTTGGACGACGACCCCGACATCGCCGCCAGCATCGGCGCCCGCGCCCTGACCCCGACGCCCACCTGCGCGCCCGCCGGTCCCAACTCGCCGGAGGCGAGCACCGGTGGATCTGGCTCGCCCTACACCGCGCGACCAATCCCGACCCGCTCGCCGCGGCCACTGAGACCCTCGAGGCAGCCCGCTACGCCGCCGGCCCGCACGCAGCGAACCTGATCGCCGACGCCCAGAGCAGAATCACCACTCCAGAGCCGCCATAACGGCCCCGGTCAGCACCAAACCGACGCCAGCCGCGGACGATGAGAGCCGACGAAACGACAGGCACCGCTGCCTGAGCAGAGGCGGCTGACTGCGGCCGCGATCCGGCTCTGCTCATGCTGGATCTGCGCCGGGCTGATCGGCTGCGGCGTCCAGGTCGCCGACGAGCGTGTCCGGCGCACGCATGCGCCAGGCGTCGGTGATGAGCTCTTCCAGACGGTCGGGGTCCACTTCCTCCAAGCGCAGCATGACCAGGGGCATCCCGTCGTAGCCGGGTGTCGTGAAGAAGCGTTCCGGCTCACCGAGCAGCAGCGCCTGCTTCTCTGCCTCGTCGCCGACGTACAGGACGGCGATGTCGGTCCGGATGACGCGTGGCTTCCCCGGCCTGCGCTCGGGATAGGACCAAACGAACCCTTTGCCGCCGACCCGGAAATCGAAGCCGTCGCTGTCGATCTCGACCACGTGAGGTAGCGCGAGTGCCAGCCGGCGAACGTCTTCGGCGTCAGCCATCCTGGTCGCTCCCAGACACCGGTTTCTGCACACGTGCAGGCTATCGGCCCACAAAACCCGAGGCGGCCCGAGGCGGCCCGAACTGCCGCAGCCGGGTGCTCCAAGGTACTCGTAGGTGCGATCCGGCTCTCGTCTCGCACGGCCCGGGGCTCGGCTCCGCCCTGACCGCGATGACCCTGCTGATCGGGCGCCTGGATCCGCGGGACGCGATCGTGGGCGGGCACTTCACCGGCGTCCTCAAGGGCGGTGTGACCTGGGCGGGACGGGAATGTGTATCCCGCCGGCCCGAGTTGCACCCGGCCGGCACCCCTTTCGAGACCGACCGGACCTGAACCACGGAGAAGAGCCTTGGACACGAGCCAGACCACGATGCCCGCCGTCGCGTACCGCAAGAGTCTGCCGCTGGAGGACGACGAGAGTCTGCTGGACGTCGAGCTGCCCGTCCCGCAGCCCGGGCCGCACGACCTGCTGGTGCGGGTCGAGGCCGTCGCCGTCAACCCGGTCGATCACAAGGTGCGCCGCAACACCGACCCGGGCGGGGAGCCGAAGGTGCTGGGCTGGGACGCGGCGGGCACCGTCGTCGCGGTCGGCGACCGGGTCGGGCTCTTCGAGGTCGGCGACGAGGTGTACTACGCCGGGGCGATCGACCGTCCGGGCGCGAACGCCCGCTACCACGCCGTCGACGAGCGGATCGCCGCCCGCAAGCCGGTCTCGCTGTCCTTCGGCGAGGCGGCCGCGCTGCCGCTGACCTCGCTGACCGCATGGGAGGGACTGTTCGAGCAGATGGGGCTGCGCCACCGTCCGTTCGAGCGGACCGGAACCATCCTGGTCACCGCCGCCGCGGGCGGCGTCGGCGCCATGGTGACCCAGCTCGCCCGCACCCTGACCGGCCTGACGGTGATCGGCACCGCGTCCCGGCCGGAGACCGTCGAGTTCGCCCGGCGGATGGGCGCCGACCACGTCGTCGACCACCACAGGCCGCTGGAGCAGCAGCTCGCCGGCCCCGCCCCGCAGGGCCTGGACTACGTCTTCAGCACCGCCGGCACCGACCGCAACCTGCCCGCCTACGCCGACCTGGTGAACCCGTTCGGGCACATCGTCGCCATCGACGACCACGACACGCTGCCGATCGGAGTCCTGAAGTCCAAGAGCATCTCCTTCCACTGGGAGTTCATGTTCACCCGCTCCCTCTTCGAGACGCCCGACCGGATCGCCCAGCATCGCATCCTCACCCAGGTCGCCCGGCTCGTGGACCAAGGCGTCCTGGTCACCACCGCGACCCGCGACCTCGGCCCCCTCAACGCCGCCAACCTCCGCGAGGCGCACCGCATCCTGGAGTCGGGCAAGGCCATCGGCAAGATCACCCTCACCGGTTTCTGAGGGGACCCGCCGCAAGCCGTGCCGTGCGTGGATCGCGCCTGCTCGCCGGGCTCGGCCCGGTTCCAGGCCGCCCTTGAGCGCCCCGGCACGCGGGCCTCGTGTCACTCGGCCTGCGCATTCTGTTGAGACTTCTTAGCCTGCGCCTCAGCCGGAAGAGGCCCAGTGTTTGAGCGCGTCCCGGGTCTTGAATTTCGCGACGTTCTTGTCCAGAGGTTCCGAGGTGTACTGGTGGAAGAGCCAGTCGTGGACGAGCGGGTCGCCGGCCTTGCGGTAGTCGGCGATCCAGAGCCCGTCGGCGTTGTAGTGGCCGGTGCTCTTGCGGGTCCACAGGTCGCGGTTGGCGTACAGGACGAGTCGGTGGCCGGGCCGCCGCTTCTTCACTTCGTGCAAGAACTGGTCCTTCTGCCCGCTGGTGGCGAGCCGCCCTTTCGGGTCGGTCTCCCAGTCCAGGGCCAGGATGTCGCCGTCCTCGGCGCCGCAGTGCTCGAGGAAGTACCGGACCTGGGCGGCGATGCGGGCTGGGCGCAGTCCCCGGCGGCCGTGCAGGAAGTGGTAGAAGCCGACCACGCAGCCGGCGTGGCGGGCCCGCGCGGCCTGGTCGGCCCGGCGCGGGTTGATATAGGAACGTCCTTCGGTCGCCTTGACGAAGACGAAGTCCAGGCCCTCCGCGTCGAACATGGGGTTGTAAGAGGCCACGTCGATGCCGTGCAGCATGGCTGCCCTTTCGGATATCACCGACCCCTCACCCTCTATGTTCCTCCCCGCCAACGGCATCTGCGTGCCACAAGGCCATAGAGCCGTCATTGACGGCCACACCGCTCTGCTCCCCGCTCGGCGCCCAATGCCGGCAAGGCCGGCGTCGAGCAGGGGGCAGCCGCCACGGACCCACCTGATGCGGCGTACCTTCCGCGCACGCGTGGCCACGTGCCATCACGGGCGCCCGGCCCCGACGTGGTGGGTCCGGCCGTGGGTGGGCGCTCGGCGCGACATATCAAGATCGATATACCTTCCTGGACAAATGCTATTAGTGCGTTATGCCCGGCCCACCTAGGGTTTCGGCCACAGCGCCGAGGGCTGTTAACCGGAAGGACGCGCGTGGGCACCGACACCAGACCACGGAACCGGGCGGTCGCGGCGAGCTTCGCCGGCACCGCCATCGAGTGGTACGACTTCTTCATCTACAGCACCGCAGCCGCGCTGGTGTTCAACAAGCAGTTCTTCCCGGACTTCGCCCCCGCGGTCGGCACGCTGCTGGCGTTCTCGACGTTCGTGGTCGGGTTCGTGGCGCGGCCGATCGGCGGCGTGCTGTTCGGGCACCTCGGCGACCGCAGGGGGCGCAAGTCCGTGCTCGTCGTCACGCTGACCATGATGGGCACCTGCACGTTCGTGATCGGGCTCCTGCCGACCTACGCCCAGGTCGGCATCTGGGCGCCGATCCTGCTGGTGGCGGTCCGCTTCGCGCAGGGCATCGCGCTCGGCGGCGAGTACGGCGGGGCCGTGCTGATGGCCGTCGAGCACTCCGACCCCGCCCGCCGCGGGTTCTTCGGGAGCTGGGTCCAGGTCGGCGTCCCGGTGGGGCTCGCCCTGTCGAACCTGGTGTTCCTGCTGACCCAGTTGCTGCCCGCGGACGCCATGGAGCAGTGGGGCTGGCGGCTGCCGTTCCTGCTCAGCGCGCTGCTGGTCGCGGTCGGCTTCCTCATCCGGCTCCGGGTCGAGGAGAGCCCGGAGTTCCGCGAGGTGAAGCACGAACGCGGCACGGCTCGGCGGCCGGCGGTCGAGGCCGCCAAGCGGTCGTGGGCACCGATCCTGCTGTGCGCCGCCGCCGGGTTCGCGCCCGGCACGATGTTCTACGCCACCATGGTCTTCGGGCTCAGCTACGGCACCGACCACGTCGGGGTGAGCCGCGGGACGATGCTGAGCCTCACGCTGGTCTCGATGGCCGTCGTGCTGCCCTGCCTGCTCTACTTCGGGGCGCTGTCGGACCGGATCGGCCGCAAGCCGGTCTTCGCCGGCGGGGTCGTCGGCATGGCGCTGACCGCGTTCCCGTGGCTGCTGCTGGTCGACACCGGCTCGCCCGGCCCGATGCTGGTCGGCTACCTGCTGGTCTCGATCCCGTTCAGCGCCGCGTACGGGACGCTGGCGACGCTATTGGCCGAGCTCTTCCCGGCGGACGTGCGGTACTCGGCGGTCAACATCTCCTACGCGATCTCCAACGTCTTCGGAGCCGGGATGGCGCCGATCATCGCCGGCTCGCTGCTGATCCGCACCGACTCCGGACTGTCGATCGCCGGGTACATCGTGCTGGTGTGCGTGGTCTCCTTCGCCTGCCTGGCGGCGCTGCGGGAGACCGCGGGGGCGCGCCGGGGCCGGACCCCGGTCCCCGCGACGGCGGACGCCGCGGTCGGAGACGGGGCGGCGCGGTGAGCGCGGCGGCGCCCCCGCCGAGCCTGGACCTCGGCGGGATCACGGTCACCTGGCTGGCGGACATCCCGAGCATGCGGTTCGCGCCCGACGATCTGCTGGTCCCCGACAGCGGCGACCAGGGCCCAGGACAGAGCCTCGATCTGACGTTCGGCGGCTACCTGATCACCACCGACGCCGAGACCGTGCTGGTCGACGCGGGCGTGGGCGACGGGAAGGCCCGGTCTCGCCCCGGCTGGAACCGGCGGTCGGACGGCGCGCTGCCCGCCGCGCTGGCGCGGACCGGCCGCGCCGTGACCGACGTCGGCGCCGTCCACCTCACCCACCTGCACGCCGACCACGTCGGCTGGAACACCGTCTGGGACGGCGGGTCCTGGATCCCGGCCTTTCCTGAGGCGAGGTACCTGGCCTTGGCGGATGAACTGGACTGGGCGCGCGAAGGGCACGGCCGCGACCCCGGCTTCCTGTACGGCTCGTACGCCGACAGCGTCCTGCCCCTGATCGAGCGCGGGCTCCTGGACGCGGTCGCGGACGGCTTCCGGATCGGGGACCGGATCGAGGTCCGTGCCGTGCCGGGCCACACCCCCGGCTCCTCGGCCGTGATCGTACGGGGGAGCCAGGAGACCGCCGTGCTGTCCGGAGACCTGATCCACCACCCGCACCAGTTCGCGCATCCCCTGACCTGCTCGCGGTTCTGCGTGGACCGCGCGGCTTCGGCCACGGCAAGGCACGGGCTCTTGGACTGGACCGCGCGGCACGGGGCGATCCTCATGCCGGCGCACTTCGGCTGGGGACGGGTCGAAGCGGCCGGCGGCCGGTTCCGGTTCCGGCCGATCCCGCGGCCACGGAGCGGCGATGCAGGGGGTGATGGAGGTGGGGAGAACGCCAGGTGAGGAGAGTTTTACCTGCGGGTTTCCTCCGACCCTTGCTCCGCGTTCGAAGTGTATGCAAAAGTGTGGGCACCTTCGAGTGGGGAGGTCGCCGCGGTGGCCGCCGGTCCCTCGGGCGCCGACGCGCTCCCGGGTGCCGACCGGCCGCCCGCCGACCGGGGGTGTCCTTTTGGGGCTCCATATGTGCATACAAAACTGAATGTACTTTTGCATGCATATGTGGTGGCTCGTCGAGAAGTGAGAGGAACTGCTGTGGGTTCGCTGGAAGGGCAGGTCGTGGTCTTCACCGGGGCCGGTTCCGGGATCGGCCGGGCCGTCGTCACCCGGTACGCCGCCGAAGGGGCGCGCGTCGTCGCCGTGGACGTGTCGGAGAAGGTCACCGAGCTCAAAGCCGAGCTGGGAGACCGTGTGGTTCCGCTCGTCGCCGACGTCCGGTCCTGGGCCGGCAACGTCCAGGCCGTCCGGACCGCGCTGGACACCTGGGGCCGGCTCGACGTCTTCGTCGGCAACGCCGGGATCACCGACGCCGCGCGTCCGCTGGAGGACATCCCGGGCGACCGGCTCCAGGCCGGCTTCGAGGAACTGTTCGGCGTGAACGTCCTGGCGCCCATCCTGGGCGTCCGGGCGGCGCTGGACGCGCTCGTGGAGTCGCGTGGCTCGGTCATCCTCACCGGATCGTTCGCCGGATCCAACGCCGCGGGCGGCGGCGTCCTCTACACGGCGTCCAAGCACGCCGTCGAGGGCCTCGTCCGGCAGCTGGCGTACGAGCTCGCTCCGGACGTGCGGGTGAACGGCGTCGCGCCCGGCGTCGCGCCCACCCGCCTGCGGGGGGCGGCCTCACTCGGGCAGGCGGCGACGGACTCCGTCCTCGACGGCACCAAGGAGGCGCTTCCGCTGCAGGAGATCCCCGGCATCGACGCCTACAGCGGCATCTTCACCCTGCTGGCGTCCCGTTCCGAGTCGGCCGTGATGACCGGCACGATGGTGACCGCGGACAGCGGCCTCGGCATCCGGGGCATCGCGCGCCCCGGAGGACGCGTGCGGGCCGCCGGATGACCGGGCGGCTGGACGGCCGGGTGGCGGTCGTCACCGGCGCCGGTCGCGGCATCGGCGCCGCGATCGCCGGGGCGCTCGTCGCCGAGGGCGCCGCGGTCGTCCTCGGCGGCCGGGACCGCGACCGCCTCGCGGCGCAGGCCGCGAGCCTGAGCGCGAAGGGCACCGCCACCGCCTGCGCGGGCGACCTGACGACCCTGGCCGGCCGCGACGCGCTCATCGACGCGGCGGGCCGCGTCGACATCCTCGTGAACAACGCGGGCGGCTTCGTCGACGCCACGACCACCGCGGACACCTCGCGCGAGCACTGGGACCGGCAGCTCGAGCTGAACCTCACCGTGCCGTTCCTGATGTGCCAGGCGGTACTGGACGGGATGGTGCGGCGGGGCTGGGGACGCATCCTCAACATCGGCTCCGTCGTCGCCGCCGCCCCGCAGGCGGGCAACGCGATCGGCTACGTGGCGGCCAAGGCGGGCCTGGCCGGCTTCACCCGCCAGCTCGCCGTGGAGACGGCGGGGACCGGGGTGACCGCGAACGTGCTGAACCCCGGGACGGTCCGCACCGAGCACCTGCTCGACTACGCCGCCGCCTCCGGGCTCACCGAACAGGACCTGGCCGCGCGGATCCCCGTCGGCCGGCTCGGCGCGCCCGAGGAGATCGCCTCACTCGTCCCGGCCCTGGTGGGGGAGGGCAGCGGGTTCCTGACCGGAGCCGTCATCGATGTCAACGGAGGAGCTGTACATGCCTAGTCGTCACGTACCCGGCCGTCAGAGCGGCGGGCCGGCGCTCGCGGGGAAGGTCGCACTCGTCACCGGCGGTGCCGCCGGGATCGGGCGCGCGGTGGTGGAAGCCTACGTCGAGGCGGGAGCGAAGGTCGCGATCCTGGACCGCGACGCCGAAGCCGCCACGGCGACCGCCGAGGAGTTCGGAGACGACGTGCACGCCACGGTCGGGCTCGCGGAGAGCCTGGCCGACAACCAGCGGGCCGTCCGGGACGCGGTGGACGCCTTCGGCCGCCTCGACGTGTTCGTCGGCAACGCCGGCGTCGGGGCGGGCAACCTCCCGCTGGCCGGCATCCCGCTGGACCGGCTGGAGGCGGCGATCGACGAGATCTACGCCATCAACGTCAAGGGGTACCTGCTCGGCGCGCGCGCGGCGCTGCCCGCGCTGCTGGAGACCGGCGGGAACATGATCTTCTCCTGCTCCATCGCCAGCTACCGCGCGGTCGACGACGGTGTCCTGTACGTCTCGACCAAGCACGCGAACCTCGGCATCGTCCGCCAGCTCGCCTGGGAGTTCGCGCCGCGGATCAGGGTGAACGGCGTGGCCGTCGGGGTGGCCAGGACCCGCATGCAGGGACTGACCGCCCTCGGCCAGGACCCGATCGACGCCGTCCTGCCCGGCGCGGAGCAGGTCATCCCGCAGGGGTTCATCCCCGAACCGGCCGATCACGCGGGGGCCTTCGTCTACCTCGCCTCCGACGCGGCCCCGCTGACGACCGGCGAGTGCGTGTGGACCGACAGCGGGTTCGGTGTCCGCGGCATCGGGCGCCCCGCCGGCGGTACCGACCTGGATCCGGCCGAACTGAGGTCCTGACCAGCGAAGACGTAAGGCGGCTGCGCGGGGGCCGCGGCCGCACATGCATCACCCGGCACGCATTCATCCGGCCGATGGCCGGAACCACTCACCCCTTCATGCCCTTGGAGCGACCATGTCGCTGGCCCCGGAGAACACCCTCCCGCCGCTGCGGACGAGCACCACCGACGACCCCGACGTCGTCGCCGAGCAGCGCGCGGACGACTACACCACCCACGCCGTCCCGCCCACCGCCAGAGTCGGGCGCTGGCAGCTCACCATGTCCTTCTGGTCGCTGCTGAGCGCCATGGTCTGGCTGTTCTACGGCGCCCTGGCCGCCGGCCTCTACGGCACCTCCGCCGCGCTGACCGCCATCGGCGTCTCGGTGGCGGTCTACAGCCTGATCAACATGCTGCTCGCCGGGTGGGCCCGGCGCAGCGGCCTCAACAGCACGCTGCTGTCGCGGCGGATGTTCGGCGTCGTGGGCGCCTCGCTCACCGCCCTCCTGGTCGCGGCCAACACCACCTACTACGCGGTGTTCGAGAGCAGCACCCTGGCCGTCGCGTTCGAGCACTACACCCCGGGCTGGGACGTCCGGGTCTGGTACGCGATCGTCGCCCTGGTCATGCTCCCGCTGATGCTCGGCGGCGTGCAGACGTGGATGGCCCGCCTCAACGGCGTCCTGCTGCCCCTCTACCTCGTGGGCATCGTCGTCGCCGTGATCGTCGCCGCGGTCAGGTTCGACGGCGGCGGCTGGCTCTCCTTCCAGGGCATCGTGCCGCCGGAGGCCCGCCCGATGCCGGGCTGGCTGCTGAGCGTCATCCTCTACATGGGCATCTACCTCACGATGCCCACCACGGTGGACTTCGCCCGCTTCGCCAAGCCCGAGGACGACCGCTTCCACAAGCACGTCACCTTCGGCTGGGTCTTCTACGTCCTGCTGTTCGCGGCCAACGGAGCGGCGGGCATCTTCCTCGTCCGCGCCGCCATCCCCGACCGGCCGGCGGCCGAGACGGGGGTCGTCGAGGCGATCCTCGCCACCCTCGGTGCGGCCGGGCTCGTCCTCATCGTCGTGTCGCAGGCCAGGATCAACAGCCTGAACTACTACCAGGCGTCCTCGAACTGGGAACGCCTCATCGCCGGCCTGACCGGGCGGCGGCTCGGACGCATCCCCCTGGTCCTCGCCACCACGGCCGTGGTCTTCCTGCTGATGCTCACCGACGTCTTCAGCTACCTGAACAGGGCCCTCACCTGGCAGGGCGTGTTCCTCGTCAGCTGGGTCGGCATCGCCGTCACCCACTACGCGCTCGTGCCGGGGGACCGCGCCTCCGGGCCGGAGTTCCGTGCGCTGCGGCTGCCCCGCGTCACCTGGGGGCTGGCCGTCTGGCTGGTCGCGGCCGGGGCCGGCATCTACTGCGCGGAGGGCCCCGGCGTGCCCGCACTGCTCGCCGAGGGCGCGCCCGTCGTCGCGCTGGTGCTGAGCGTCGTCCTCTACGCGTTGGCGGTCAAGGCGCGCCCGCTCGCCGTCCCCGCCAGGCCGGATCCGCGCCTGGAGGTCGAGGACGCCGCGGCGACGCGGGCCGAGTGCCACCGCTGCGCGAAGTCCTACGTCGTCCTCGAGATGGACCGCGAACCCGCGGCCGGCGACGCCCCCGTCTGCGACGGCTGCGCCACCGCCACGCTCGCCCGCCGCCGCTGACCCACCGGACCGCCGCCGACTTACCGGACACACCCAGGAAAGCGAGCACCGATGGCATTCGACAGCCTCTTTCAACCCGTCACGATCGGCACCCTGAAGGTGCGCAACCGCATCGTCAAGTCGCCCAACACGACCGGCACCTGCAACCCCGACGGGACCGTCACCCAGCGCACGATCGACCACTACCGGACGCTCGGCGAGGGCGGAGCCGGCCTCGTCATGGTCGAGTACACCTACGTCGACGACGACGCGGCCAAGTCCATCCACGGGCAGCCCGGCGCCTCCAACCAGAACCATGTGGCGGGCCTCGGCTGGCTCGCCGACGAGATCCGGGCCGGCGGCGCCCGCGCCGGGCTGCAGCTCGTGCACAGCGGCCGCCAGCGCTTCCTCGGCACCGCTCCCATGAAGTCGGCGTCGGACTCCTCCTGGGACGTCGCCGAGATGCCGTTCGGCATCCGCCCCACCCCCATGACGATCGAGGAGATCGGGGGAGTGGTGCGCAGCTTCGGCGAGGCGGCGGCGCGAGCCCACGCGGCGCGCTTCGACCTCGTGGAGATCCACGCCGGGCACGGCTACCTGATCACCAACTTCCTGTCCCCGCACACGAACAAGCGGACCGACGAGTACGGCGGCAGCGCGGAGAACCGCCGCCGCATCCTGCTGGAGATCGTCGACAGCGTCCGCGCCCGCGTGCCGCGCGACTTCCCGCTGAGCGTCCGGCTCTCGGTCACCGACTACGAGCCCGACGGCATCACGATCGAGGAGACCGTCGAGCTGTGCCGGCTGCTGGAAGAGCACGGCGTCGACGTCGTCCACGCCTCCGGCGGCCACCACGCCCTGCAGCACTACGAGGCCAGTTCCTGGTTCATGCCGCGCCAGCTCCACCGCTGGGGCTGGGAGAAGATCAAGCCCGCCGTGTCGATCCCGGTCATCGCCTCGGGCTCGCTCGTCTCCCCGGAGGTGGCGGACGAGATCATCGCCTCGGGCAGCGCCGACCTCGTCTCGGTCGGACGCGCCATGCTCGCCGACCCCCAGTGGCCCGAGAAGGCCCGCACGGGACGGCACCTGGAGATCGTCCCCTGCATCCGCTGCAACGACGGCTGCCTGGTGCGGGGCCTGGAGGCCAAGCGCAGCGTGGGCTGCACCGTCAACCCGACCGTCGTGGAGGAGGGGCGCTTCCCGATCGGGACGGCGCCCGCCGCCAAGCGCGTCGCCGTCGCGGGCGGCGGGCCGGCCGGGCTGCGGGCCGCCGCGATCCTGCACGACCGGGGCCACCGGGTCGTGCTGTTCGAGCCGCGGGAGCTCGGCGGCGACCTCAACCACGCCGTCGGCTCGACGTTCAAGATCGACATCGCCGAGCTGCGCCGGCACCTGGTGCACGAGGTGGAACGGCGCGGCATCGAGATCAGGAGGGCCGCGGCCGACGCGGCCGCCCTCGCCGACGGATTCGACGAGGTCGTCCTTGCCACCGGCGCCCCGCAGCGGCCGTTCCCCGGCCCGGTCTCCGACACGGCGCTGGTCATCGGCCCGAACGACGTCACCGCCCACGCGGACGCGCTGGCGGGACGATCCGTCGCCGTCGTCGGCGGCGGCTTCCAGGGCGTCGAGACCGCGATGCGCGTCGCCGAACTGGAGGGCACCCGCGTGACCGTGCTGGAGAGGGGCGACTCGCTCATCCGCGGCGACGAGGTCCACTACGACGCCGAGGAACTGCCCAAACTCCTCGTCAAGGCCGGTGCCGAGGTGAGACTCGGCCACGAGGCCACCGCGATCGAGGACAAGGGCGTGCGGGTCCGGTCGGACGGCGCCGAGAGCCTGGTGGAGGCCGACGCCGTGGTCGTCGCGCTGGGCAGGGAACCATCGAGGAGCACCCTGCAGGCCGAGCTGGACGCGGCCGGCGTCCCGGCGCGGACCATCGGTTCCGCCGACAGGCCCGGCCGCGTGTTCGACGCGATCCACGCCGCCTTCTGGACGGCCCGCCTCATCTGAACCTCCGGACGCCGCGGCGGGCTTCGGCCGACCGCACCAAGGACCAGGAGACGGCGCACCGTACCACCGCCCGCCCGGGATGAGCCTCGCGCAGGCACCGGGCGGGCGGGGATCCCCATAGCCGGACAGCGCGATCCGCGGGTCTATGGATATAGGGCACTGACGGGATGTCCGTTCTCGTGGCTTGAGGGTCGTCACATGGTGATGGCCACGGTCCCTGCCACCCTGCCGCCGGTGCGGGCCTGCAGTGCCTGGGCTATGCGGGTGATGGGGTAGGCGGTGGTGTTCAAGGTCAGGCGCTGCTCGGTCAGGTCGGTGAGCAGGCGGTGGAACACCTCGTCGGGGACGGGGCGGCGGACCATGTTCAAGGGGAGCAGTCTGATGTCCTGGGCCAGGAGGGAAGGCAGGTCGAGGGTGAGGGTCTTGCCGGCGACGTAGCCGATGAGAACGGCCCGTCCGCCCGGGCGCATGGCCGGCAGGAAGGTGGGCAGGGTGTCGCCGCCGATGGTGTCGAGAAGCAGGTCGACGCCCCCGTCGGCAGCCGCCGCGGTCAGAGCCTCGGGGCCGCGGCCGATGAGGACCTCATGGGCGGCCGGGGGTACGGAGGCGGCCTTGTTCTCGTCGCGTACCAGGGCGATCACGTGGGCGCCGGCCCGGGCGGCGAGTTGGACGGCCAGCGAGCCGACGCCGCCGGAGGCGCCGGTGACCAGGACGCGTTCGCCCTCGGCGACGTGGCCGACCGGGTCGACGGCGGCCCAGGCCGTGGTCATGGGGGAGTAGCAGGTGGCGGCGAGCGCGGCGTCGGCGTCGGCGGGGATGGTCCGTACCGCGGTGAGCGGGACGGTCACCTGCTCGGCCCAGGTACCCGGCCGTTCCAGGCCGATACCGCCGCCCCGGACCAGCACTCGGCGTCCGAGCAGGGAGTCGTCGCCCGCGCTGACGGTGCCGATGCCCGCGGCGCCGGGGATGAACGGCAGTTCGGGGCGGTAGGCGAAGGTCCCGGACATCAGGGTGAGGTCCAGGTGCGTGACGGCGGCGGCCTCGATGTCGACGGTCACCTCATCGTCCCCGGGGTGCGGTGGAGCGACTTCCTCGACGGCCGGGGCGGTGTTCCACCCGTGCAGGCGGGCAGCGAGCATGACGGACTCCAGTGCGCTACGGACCCAGTGACGTGAGGAGCAGGTGTCGGGGTCGATGAGCTCTATCGATTGATGTAAAGAGATTCACAGGGCAGCGAAGCGGTGTGCGGGTCGGCCGCCGCGTGACCCTGTTTCAGCAGGCTAAGCGGTGAGTTCTTGCTGCTCGGCGCCGGGGCCGGGGGCAGCCGCCGTCGATGACTCGGGGGTTTCGGCCAGGAACTTCTGGGCCCGTATAACGGTGGGCCTCGGTCCCGCTGGCACAGATCCGTAGCCGCTCGACCGGCCCCCGGCCACCCCGGTTCGGGCTTTCGGCGTGGCCGTTTGTGGGCGTGTGTGTCCGAGGACGCGTCCTGACCGGACGGCAAGGGTGATGATGCCGCCATGAGCGGACGCGTGCTGGTGTGGGCGGGCGTGGCGGTCGCGGTGGTGGCCGCGGTGGTGCTGGCGGTGTTCTGGCTGGTGCAGGGGCTGGAACAGGCCGGATGGCTGGCCGGCGTGCTCAGCGCGTTCGCGGCGCTGGCCGCGTTCGTGATGGCCCTGCCCCTGCGGCCCCATCCTTCTGCCGCCGCCACGAGCAACACCTTCAGCGGCGGAACCAACGCAGGCCCGCTGGTGATGGGCCGCGACATCAGCGGCCCGGTCACCTCCGGCCCGCCGGCCCCCACGCCGCCGACTGCCCCTGCCCCGCCGTCCCGCACCGAGTCCGGGTTCGCGGGCAGCCCGGAGTCGGAGGATGAGTCAGCGGACGGGGCGGTGTCCAACACCTTCAGCGGCGGGATGAACTACGGTCCGCTGGTAATGGGCCGTGACATCAGCGGGCCGGTGACCTCTCACGGAACGCCTGCGCCCGGCGCCGCGCAGCCCTCGCCTGCCTCTCCCAGGCCCGCTGAAGAACCCTCCGATGAGGCCGCCGGGCCCGGCTCACGGGATCGGCCCGACGATGCGTCGGCGGAGGCTTGAGTGCCGGTGCCGCAGACCCGGAACGAGATCTCGGGTGGAATCGTGGTCGGCCCGGCGATCCTGGGCCGCGACATCACGGTCATGCTGCCGCCGCAGGTCTCCTTGGCGACCTCGGGACTGCCCGCGGGCTCACCCGCCTTCACCGGACGGCAACGCGACCTGGACCGCCTGCTGGACTCCCTGACGCCCACCGCTTCCGCAGACCGGGCGGGGACCGAGCGAGCGCGGGCGGTCGTGGTGACCGCGGTCGGCGGCCTGGCGGGAGTGGGCAAGACCGAACTGGCCGTCCAGGCCGCGCGGGCGGCGCTGCGGCGCGGCTGGTTTCCGGGCGGCGTGTTGTTCGCCGACCTGTTCGGCTACGACGACGACCGCCGCCGCGACCCCGGTCAGGTGCTGGAAGGCATGCTCGGCGCCCTCGGCGTCCCGGGCGAGCACATCCCGACCCACGCCCAGGACCGCTCGCGCGTCTTCCGGTCGATCCTGACCGAGTTCGCCGCCAGCGGCCGGCGGGTCCTGGTGGTCGCCGACAACGTCAACACCCCCCACCAGGCCGAACTGCTGCTGCCCACCGACGGGATGAACGCCGCGATCGTCACCTCCCGCCACACCCTGGCCATGCTCAACGCCCGCCTGCTCGACCTGAACGTCCTGGACGTCGACGACGCGGTGGCGATGCTGGACGAGACGCTGCGCATCGCCCACCCACACGACACCCGCATCCCCGCCGACCCCGTCGGCGCCGCCGCCCTGGCCGAGGCGTGCGGGTATCTGCCCTTGGCGTTGCGGATCGCGGCAGCGCTGCTGGCCGAAGACCCCGGCCACACCCCCATCGCCCTCACCCGTGAACTCCGCCAGGTCCAGCCCATCGAGGGACTGGCGTACGGACGCGACGGCGTGCGGCGCGCGTTCGAGCTGTCCTACCGCACCCTCACCCCCGACCAGCGGCACCTGTTCCGGCTGCTGACCGTCAACCCCGGCCCCGACACCTCCACCACCGCAGCCGCCGTCCTCACCGATCAAGACGAACCAACTACCCGAAAGATGTCGAAGGACCTGGCCCGTGCGCACCTGATCGAACGCGGAGCCGCCCCCGACCGGTGGCGGATGCACGACCTGGTCCGCCAGTACGCCACCACCCTCGGCCTGCAACACGCTGACACCGACCACCGCGAGCAGGCCCTGCACCGCCTGCTGGACCACTACCTCGCCGTCACCAGAGCGGCCGACGCCCATCTGGACCCGACCGCCGCCGACCCGGCCGCCTGCGGGTTCGCCACCCGGGAGGAGGCGCTGGCGTGGCTGGACACCGAACTGCCCAACCTGACCGCGGCCGCACGCACCGCCGCCGACACCGGCCACCCCAAGACCACCGTCACCCTGGCCCTGGCCTTGGCCCGCTTCCTGGATTGGCGGCGGCTGTTCAACGACTGGATCACCCTGTCGACCCTCGCCCGCGACACCGCCGCACGCACCGGCGACCGGCACGGCGAAGGCGGGGCATTGAGCACCCTGGGGCTCGCACTGGTCGGGGCGCGGCAGTTCGAGGAGGCGATCACGGCCCACCAGGACGCTGCCGATATCTTCCGCGAGCTCGGCGACCGGCGCAGCGAAGGCGGGGCGCTCAACAACCTGGGGAGCGCGCTGGCCCAGGTGCGGCGGTTCGACGAGGCGATCACCGCCCACCAGCAGAACCTGGCCATCTTCCGCGAGACCGGCGACCGGCATGGCGAAGGCGGGGGACTGAACAACCTGGGGAGCGCGCTGGCCGGGGTGGGGCGGTTCGAGGAGGCGATCATCGCCCATCAGGACGCTGCCGATATCTTCCGCGAGCTCGGCGACCGGCGCAGCGAAGGCGGGGCGCTGGGCAACCTGGGGAACGCCCTGGTCGAGGTAGGGCGGTTCGAGGAGGCGGTCGCGGCCCACCAGGACGCCGCCGGCATCCTCCGGGAGCTCGGCGACCGGCATGGCGAAGGCACGGCACTGAACAGCCTGGGGAGCGCGCTGGTCGAGGTGGGGCGGTTCGAGGAGGCGATCATCGCCCATCAGGACGCTGCCGACATCTTCCGCGAGCTCGGCGACCGGCACAGCGAAGGTGGGGCGCTGAACGACCTAGGCCTCGCGCTGGTCGAGGTGGGGCGGTTCGACGAGGCGGTCACCGCCCACCAGCAGGCCGCCGCCTTCTACCACGAGACCGGCGACCGACAAGCCGAAGGCACGGCGCTGGGCAACCTGGGGCTCGCGCTGATCGAGATGGGGCGCTTCGACGAGGCGATCGCCGCCCACCAGCAGGACTGGGCCATCTGCCGCGAGCTCGGCGACCGGCACGGCGAAGGCACGGCGCTGACCAACCTGGGGAACGCACTGCGGCAGGCGCGGCGGTTCGAGGAAGCGATCGCGGTGGGGCTGGCGGCCGTGGAAAGCTTCGCCGAGGTGGGCGACGAGCCCGGCGAGGCCATCGCCCGCCAGGCTGTGGAAGAGACCCGCCGAGCCGGCATCAGCCCTGACTCTGATCATTCATAGATGATGCCTGCTTGCGAGATAGGGCGCCGGTTCGGGAATCCCGCGCAGGGCGAGGTAGCCATCCCGGCCGAGGTCGAGGCGGGCGGCCAGGCCGATGTCGATGGCCCAGGGGTTCCCGGCCGTGATGTGGCTGATGACGGCCTTCTGCCGGGTGTGCGCGAGTGCCTCCCACAGGAGCCGCTTGGCGGTCTCGACCTGGGCGGCGGCCAGCAGGATCGGATTCCCCTCGTCCTTGTCGAGGTAGACGTAGCCGGGCCGCTCGCCGGGGGAGGACGAGACGATCAGCCGCCGCCGCTCCAGCATGTGCGGATGGTCGGCGCCATGGGGGCCGCCGCGCAGGGTGATGTCGAGCGCGTCCATCCATTCGAAGTCGTCCGGGCGTCCTTCGCGGAGGCCGTCGATCGCGGGAAGGACGCTGCGGTCGACGCGTCCGGTCATGCTCATCAGCGGGTGCAGTGCGAAACCCGCGAGGCGGTAGCGGCGGGTCGCGGCCGGGTGCGGGGACGAGGAGATCAGGCCGGGACGGTCGCCCGCGTGCGCCAGGGCGGCGTCGAAGAGCCTGCGGCCGACGCCCTTGCCCTGGAGGCCCGGCAGGACGCTGAAGACCGCCAGGTACCAGACGCCGCCCCGGTTCTGCGCGACCGCGAGGCCGACGATCTCGCCGCCGTCCGCCTCGGCGACCCAGCAGCCGCCCGGGTCGGTCGCGACGTGGTGGCCGATCCCCTCGATCCAGGCGCGGGCGGCGGCCTCGTCCAGCGGCTCGGGCTCCGGCTCGTCCCAGCGCCGGTGCATCCGGTCCGCCTCCAGGAAGGCGGCGTCGGAGGCGCGCTGGGCGGCGGGCAGGTCGTCCGGTGTCATGAGTCTGATCCGCACGGAGTCCATGGGACGCATGGTCCCGCAGGGATGAGACGGGAGCGACTGACCGGCATGATCAAGTGTCGGCTCAGAGTGATCCAGCACCACCCGGAAGCGATCGAGGGCTGCATGCCTCGCCCACACCACACCCGCCATCGCCAGTTGATCCTGGACCCGTACTTCGCGGGTGGTCGGTTCGGCTGATGTCGACCTGGGGTGCTAGTCGCGCGAGCGCACCGCCTGTGCGAGCGCGTCGACGGTTACGCCCACAATGGCCAGGAGCTGCGCCGGGCTCGCCCCGGCTCTGCTCATGACGGCGAGAGACTGGTTCACGGCCGCCACGTGTTCGGCGAAGGCCTCGGCGTCCTGGTCGGTCAATCGGCCGGCCTTCAGGGCGGCGCGTAGACGCAGGCGCTGGACGCCCAGCGCCTCCTTCGCGTGCGCCGCGATGCTCGGGCTCAGCACCGGGATCGCCATGGCCGATTGGGCGACCAGGCATCCATCCGGCAGTTCGGGATCGGCGATGCGCTCGAGGGTGACGTCGAAGAACGCACGAACGGCCGTGAGGGGCTCCGAGGCCGCACACGACAGGGCGGCGTCGTACTTGTCGCCGTAGCGCGCGGCATAACGCTCCAGGCAGCGCAGGAAGAGCGTGTCCTTGTCGCCGAGCGAGGAGTAGATGGAGCTGCGATTCAGGCCGGTCGCCCGGGACAGATCGTCTAGCGAGGTGTCGGCGTAGCCGGCGCGCCAGAACTGGATCATCGCGGCGTCAAGCGCCGCGTCCATGTCGAACTGCTTCTTGCCTGCCACGTGGCACGTCCTTGCCGGTGTGTCGATGTCTCGGGGCTGCGCTGCACACCATCCTATCTTGAACTAAACAGTTCAAGATGTGTTAGCCTCCGGGCATGGTCATGGCAGGGCGTCCCTCGCACTTCGCGGCAGCGCGACAAGCAGGCCACGGGGCCCTGGCCGTCGTCGTCCTCATCTGCACCGTCGTCATGGCCGGCGAGACGATGACCATGACGCTGTCCATCCTGTGGGTGTCGAAGTTCGGCTTCGGGCCCGTCATCACCGCAGCGCTCGCGCTCACAGCGCTCAGCTCTCTCGGATTCGCGCTCGCCACCGGCCTCGCCATCCTGCTGATCTCACGGGCCCTCAGCCGTACGGCGACCGCCCTCATCACCGCAACAGCGACGTCATCGATCGCGGAGATCGTGCCCGGCCGAAGGGGTGGAGCTGTGCCGGCTACCGCCGCCGACGTCGGTGGCCTGAGTCTCGGCACCATCGCCGCGGGCCTGCTCGCGCAGTTCGTCCAAGCACCAACGCGCACCGTGTTCTGGTGCTACCTGGTTGTCTGTGCCGTCGCGAGGATTGCCTGGCTCGCGGGTCGAAGGACGCGTGGGCCGCCTCGCATTCGCCGACCCTCCGGCATGAGTCGGGCTCGCTTGTTTCCCGCCGGTGGTTGCTCGTCGCCGCGTCCTCCGGCGTGAACGGCTCCTTCTCGTCTCTGACCCCGGCGTTTCTACGTGACGACCTGGGCATATCGACCTTGGCCGCGTCCTGTTCATCAGTGCACCGCCGACTCAGCTCATCGCACCGCCGACGGGCCTACCGGCCATCAAAATGATCGTCATCGAGGCGGCGCTCTGGACTCACTCCGCGCCTGTTTCCGTTGTCGGCACCGTCTTCCCCAGAGCGGCTGTCGGGACTCCGCTCCGCTATGGCCTCGGCGTCACGGACGCATTGTGCGATCCCGGCAACCGGACCGAGCTCAGCGCGACCGTGTTCCCCCATTCCGGGCTCGTCGGCCCCGTCCTGCTACTGGCCTCATCGATCAGACCCCCGGGACCCGGATTTCGAGCACCACGCCGGCCGCTCTCGTCATCTACACCGTGTCCGCGAGCCTAACCCGCGGGCGAAGCACCGAACCGGCATACCTAACACCGATGGAGAATCCCCGTGACTGACCCCGCGACCAGCGCTTGGCGCGCCTGCGAAAGCAACCCTGTCCCCGATCTGCCCCTTCACGACCTGGCGGGATTCACTCACCGCTGGGTCAACGCGGACGGCGTCCGCCTTCATGCCGTCGAAGGCGGCCTGCCGGCCGGCCCGACCGTCGTCCTGCTCGCCGGATTCCCGCAGACCTGGTGGGCTTGGCGAAAGGTGATGCCCAGCCTCGCCGGCCGGTTCCACGTCATCGCGATCGACCTGCCGGGTCAGGGCCATTCCGAGCGTCCGGAGCGCAGCTACGACACGCACACGGTCGCCGCGCACGTCCACGCGGCCGTGAAGGCTCTCGGAGTGTCGACTTACTGGCTGGCCGCGCACGACATCGGCGCCTGGGTCGCCTTCTCCCTCGCACTTCGATTCGAGAGCCAACTGCGCGGGGTCGCTCTACTCGACGCCGGCATTCCCGGCATCACCCTTCCGGAAGCGATTCCCACCGACCCGGATAGGGCGTGGAAGACCTGGCATTTCGCGTTCCACCTTGTGCCCGACCTGCCCGAGACGCTGCTCGCCGGCCGCGAACGGGACTACGTCGGCTGGTTCCTGAAAACGAAGGTCCTCTCACCCGACACGTTCGACGACGCCGAGCTCGATCACTACGCAGCGGCCGTCGCCGTCGACGGTGGCCTCCGCGCTTCCCTCGCCTACTACCGGGACGCAGCCGAGTCGGCGCGCAAGAACCACGAGGCGCTCGAGCGGCGGCACCTCAGCGTGCCCGTCCTCGGGATCTCCAGCAGCCACGGCTCCATCCCGGACATGGCGGCCTCCATCAGCCCATGGGCCGACGACGCGACCGGGGTCGTCGTGCCCGACGCCGGACACTTCATCCCCGATGAGCAGCCCGAAGCCGTCGCCGCCGCGCTGGCCGGCTTCATCCTCGACGGCGACTGACACCGGTCGATGTCACGAGCGCTGCCCGATCCTCCCGGAGCCGTTCACTTGACGCCGCGTTTCAGCCCAGGAGGCCGTACAGGACACGGCCGATCGGGTCGTCGAACAGATCCGCACCGGGCCGCATGCGGCGGTAGAGCGACGCCGGAGGTACCGTGGCCGCCACGCGTGCGCAGTTATGCAGTTGGACGTGCCGCAGAGGAGGCGATGGCGTGCTGCCGCGCCTCCTGTTCCTGGCGGGGCCTAGCCTCGGGAGCGGGATGCCGTCATGCTCTGCGGGGGACAGCCCCAGCGTGGGTCCCGGCATCGGGCGCCCGAGCGTCCGCCTGGTTGTTGGGCGCGGCTTGCTGCTCGTGTTCGCGGAGCATCCGTCGACCTGCACCGGCGTATGTATCGCCGCGCTCATCGCTGGCGACCGCGCCCGCCGAGCCGCCGGGGCGCCCCCAAGGACCGTCTGCACCGAACATGGTGCGGACCTGGTTCAACACGCCCCGACCGCGTACCTCGTCGAGGCGCGCGCCGAGCTGCGCACGCTGCTGGCGGAGTGGGGCGGCGGTTCCGACAGGCTCCGCGTCCGATCGGAGGGGCGGATCGCCCGGCGAGCCACGCCGAGCCCCGCGCGTGGCTCGCTGGCCGGGCCCGACAAAGGCATCGTCCCGTTGCTAGCCGTCCCGGGGGCGTCGGACGACGGTGAGCCTTTGGCGGGCGAGGCGCCGTCCTGGCTGCCCGGCATGCCGGCGACTCGGCACATCGGCGCCGCCGTCACGTCCCGTCGGCCGCCGGTCAGAACGGACTACGCCTTGGGCGCGAGTCCCGCTGCCTGCGGGTCAGCGCCACCCGTGCGCATCCGGCTGAGGTGTTGCACCGGCCGCGACTTCGCCGCCCAGACCGAACCGGGCGTACGCCACGAACTCGTCCGCTCGCACTGCCCCGCAAACGGCAAGGTCGAACGCTTCAACCGCACCCTGGCCACCGAATGGGACTACCAGCAGGTGTTCACCAGTAGCACCAACCCACCCGCCGACGCACCGCACTCGGCGCGGTGTGCTTGACCGCCTGCCCTCGGTTCTGGCTGAGCATGACGAACGTCGAGATGACCCGCTCGTGACGCAGACCGATCTTGGAGTCCTTCGCACCGGCCATTGTGCGCTCCCCGATCACACCTCCTACCGATGCCGTCGGCTCCGCCGACCACGGCACATTTTTGATCATGGAACTGTAGGGTCGGTCGTGCCGTTTGGCGCCGCTGGGAACGCGCCGGTGGCGGCTTCCGCACGTCCCGGCGCCTCTGCGGCGACACCCCCCGAAGTGAGGAAGACACCGTTGAAACGACGTCCCAGGTTGGTGGTGGCCGCTGCGGCCACCGTGCTCGCCTGCATCGCTGCGGCTCAGCCCGCCTTAGCCGATGGTTCCGACCCCGCCGGCGTGGTGCCCGTCTCGGGCACCAGTGCGCTGCCGGCGGGCTGTGGCCTGCCCGCGGGCGACGGCTACGTGCTCAACCCGAACACCGAGGTCCAGCCGATGGTGGCGCGGGACCCGAAGCGGCCGTGGCATCTCGTCACGGTGTACCAGCAGGACCGGTGGAACCGGTACGGCAGCAACGGGGCCGTCACCGCCGTTTCCGACGATTACGGTGCGACCTGGCATCCGTCGGCTAACCAGCCCGCGTTCTCCCGCTGCAACGGCGGAACCGCGGCCAACGGCGGAGACTACGACGTGACGACCGACCACTGGATCACGGTCACGCCGTCCGGTGCGGCGATCGCCGCGTCGTTCTCGCTGTCGCGCACCGGCGAGGTGACGGCCATCCTCGTTTCGCGGTCCGGTGACGGCGGCAAGCACTGGGACGCCCCCGCGACGCTGCAGCGGGACGACGACCCCGAGTTCTTCAACGACCGTCCGGCGATCACCGCCGATCCGTACCACCCGGGTGTGGTCTACGCGGTGTGGGACCGGGTCGACACCCAGTCGAACGGCGACTGGGTGCAGCCGGTCTACATGGCGAAGTCGACCGACGACGGGCGCACCTGGACCACGAAGAAGGTGTACGACTTCCCCGCCAACAGCGGCGCCATTGGCACCGAGTTGGTCCCGATGGCAGACGGGACGCTGGTGATGGGCCTGCACCAGGAGACCAACACCACCGCCGCGACCCAGGTCATCCGCTCGACCGACGGCGGCAGCACCTGGTCGGCGCCGACGCTGAACGTGGCGGCCCCCTTCGCGGTGGGCACCAAGATCCCTGACCCGGACGACTCGGGTGACCCGGTGCGCAACGCGACGCTGCCGCTGCTGGCGGCCCAGCCGAACAGCAAGGTCGTGAACGCGGTCTGGCCGACCCAGGACACCGACGGCACCTTCCACGTGGCGTACGCCCGGTCCGCGGACGACGGCAAGACCTGGTCCAGCCCGGTCCGCGTCGACAAGACCCCCACCGGTTCGGCCGCGGTCCCGGCGATCGCCGTGTCTCCCGGCGGCGCCCTGGCGGTCACGTACTACGACTTCCGCAACAACACCTCGGCCGCCACGCTGCCCACCGACTTCTGGGCCGTGACCTGCGGGAGCGACTGCACGAAGCCTGGGGCGTGGCGCGAGCGGCACATCGAGGGCCCGTTCGACGCGCGGGCGGTCCCGTCGACGAGTTCCGGCCGGATGCTCGGTGACTACACGGGCCTGGTCTCGACCGGCTCCGCGTTCGTGGCCGTCTATGGCGTGGCCACCGGCGACACCGCCAACCCGGTGGACATCCACAGCGCGACCTTCTACAACTGACCAGCCGGACGCGACCCGCCGGGGGCCTCGGCCACCGGCGGGTCGCACGCGGTCCGGCCGACCGCCGAACAGCGGGTTTCGTCCCGCTTCACTGCCGAGTGGCAGGGGTGAGCGGGCGCGGACGCCGAATCCGGAGCGCCCGCCACGGCGCTGATCAGCGGATTCGGCGAATGACCACCGACGACGTCGCATGATTCTGCAATCGCTGGTGTCGCTGAGCGCAGCCGCCACAGAGCGCGGTCGCCTCTACGGCAGTGCCCGCGCTCCGTCCGCCGTCCTTGGTCGGCGGCCTGACGTGTCGGCCGAGCACGACCGACGCGGGGCGCCAATGCGAGCCGTCATTGTCTGGGATCACTCGAGGACGGCGGCTCCCATGGCTCCACAGTGCAATCGCCGCTGAGCTGCAGACGAGGGACGGAGGCGTAGGCGGCCGGTGGCTCCACCGGCTGGACTGCGCCACCGCGAACCTCAGTCCTGATGCGCTGGATCGCTGGCGGCTCACCGCTCACGCGCGGGTAGGTGGGAGTCCATGCCGACGGGATGGTGCATCCGTCCGGCTACCGGGGCGAGGAATGTCCCTCACCGCCGGCACGGTTCCCGGTACTCCTTCTGCGACTGCACGGGCATGAGGTGGTGCTCTCCTGGCCTATGACTCCGAGTACGCCCAATCTTTCGGGGGAGGTCGGCGGGTGCACAGCTGCATCGCGGCAGGCTGACGATGACGATCTCGCGTACTCCGCCGACAACGGCCGCCGCGATCGTCCCGGCCGAGTCCGCGGCTCCACTGCTCCAAACGGTGTTGCCAGTTCGGGGCAGGCGCGGGCGGCTTCAGCGGAGCTCGGACTTGGTGCTCGGCGGCCGCAGCGACGATCATGACACCTAGCGCGGTGTGGTGTGGGCTCCCAACGCCGGGTCGTGGAACGGGCGGTCGCGCACGTGTACTGAGCCCTTTGTCAGCGGCGGGGCGGGGACTGCTGATCACGTGATGGTCGCGGTCGGTGTGGCTCCCGGGACGTTGAGAAGCCCCTGGCGGGAGGGTTGATCCCTCACAATCGCTCGTCTGCGTCAGCGGTACGCATGTTTTTGTGTCGTGCTTCGCTGCCGTTATCGCGCCAGACCTTGGCCTACGCCGCCGGCGTCGCCCGCCGGCACCGCAAGAAGAACGGCAGCAAGAGCCGGGCACTGCCGCCGGGCCTAGCAGTGCGTCAGTCGATGAGACTGTGTCAACGCTGCTGAGATCGGACAGCACGGCGGTCCATCACTCGGACACGGGCCATTCCTCGGCCAGGAGCGCGTATGAGAGACCGTCGAGCCATCCCTTGGTGCGGTGGAGAGAGTCTTTCACCGTGTGCTGTTCGCGGCGCATCCCAACCCGCTCCATCAGCCGCCACGAAGGTTCGTTGTCGTAGAAACACTCCGCGTGCAGGCGGCGCAGGCCAAGACTCCTGAAGGCGACGTCGATGAGGGCGCGTACCGCTTCGGTGGCGTAGCCCTTGCCGCCGTAGGAGGGATCCAACGTCCATCCGAGCTCTCCTTGGACGCTTTTCGCCTGGTCAGCGACCTCCTCCTGGGCCCAAGCGTCCTGGACCTGCAGCGTCAGATCGCCGATCACCCGGCCGTCCAGTTCGACGACGATCAGGTCTGAGAGTCGCTCCTTACGGAGAAAACGCTCACGGTAGTCGTCGTACGTCGCCGTGGCGGCCCCGACCCAATCGTGAACCTCCGGCAGTTGCCGGAAGACCCAGGTCGCGTCCAGGTCGTCGGGGGTGGCTCGGCGCAACAGCAGTCGGTCGGTGGAAATCGGCCAGTCCAGCGTGTCGAGAGGGTGGCGCATGGGCTTCATGCTGGCAGAGAGCCGTGGTGACACAAAACGGATTACTACGCGCGACGTCGCAACACCGACGTGGCGATCGCCGACAGGAACTGACGAGACACCGAGGCGCTCAGGGTGATGACGTGATGGTCGCGGTCGGTGTGGTTGCTGCGGAACGTCGAGGAGCCCCGGGTAGGGGCGGTTGACGCCCGCGCTGCAGGCGTTGATGACCCTGGCCCAACTGCGCAAAGGCGAGACCTTCGCCGAACTGGACGCGGGCTTCGTCGTCTCCACCACCAACGCGTGGCGCTACGTCAACGAGGCCATCGCGACGCGCTGGCGACCTGGTCGCCCCAACTCGGTGCCGCCAGCGATCGACCGGGTCGTCGCCGACCGGCCGTACTACTTGGGAAAGCATCACCCCACGGCATGAAGCACCAGGTCATCGCCGCCCCAGACGATGCCCTGCTGTGGGTGTCGGGGCCGCTGCGCGGATCGGTCCACGACCTGGCCGCGGGCCGCATCTAGGGCGTCATCCGGACGTTCGCCACCACCGGATTGCTCGTGCTGGCCGACAATGCCCACCAGGGCGCCAGCGCGCACGGCCCTCACGCCCTACAAGGGACGCGACAAGTCCGAACCACAGAAGGACGCCGACCGTCGACACGCCGAGCTCCGCGCGCCCGCAGAACGAGGGAACGCCCAGCTCAAGTCATGGTGAATCCTGCGAACGCTGCGCTGCCCCTTCCGCACCGGTCGCATCGCCAAGGCCATCCCGCTGAAAAGGCTCACTGGTTCCGTCGACGACATGCACGAAGCCCGTCTGACCCTGGTATGCGTCCCTACTGGAGACGCCCGTACGGATTGAAAAAAGGGCCGAAAAAATAGTTGAGTCTCCTGCCATGAGCCAATACATCAAGACGTTCCATGCGATCGAGATCGGCGACGGCGGCGATGGGCGATGGGCCGCGCACGTCCGGCCGATAATGATGGGCGCGGAGAGCCGGCTGACCGAGGAAGGCCGGACCCCGCAGGGTGCGGTACGGGCGCGGAGGCTGTTCGAGGTCCACATGCCCGAGCTGGTCCCAGCACTTGACCGGCTCGCCGGCCAACTGGCCACTCCCTGGGCGGGCACCGTTCTCACGCTGGCCGCGGTGCGGCCGTTCTTCTCCGGCTGCACCCAGATCGGCGGCAGGGGCGCGTTGCTCAGGAACTACGACTTCGCCCCCGACCACTGCGAAGCCACCATCGTCTCCTCCCATTTCCTGCGGCCCGTGATCGGCATGCAAGAAGCGGGGTGGGGCTTGCTGGACGGCATGAACGACGCCGGTCTCGCGATCTCGCTCACCTTCGGCGGACGGTTCGTCCACGGGCCGGGATTCGCCATCCCCCTTGTGCTGCGCTATTTGCTGGAAACCTGCCAGACCGTCGACGAAGCGATCGGCAGACTGCGCACCATACCCGTCGCGATCCCGCAGAACGTCACCCTAGTCGACCCGGACCAGGCCGCGACGGTCTTCGTGGGGCCCGACATCCCGCTGATCGAAGAGCCCGACGGTTGCGCCACCAACCACCAGCACCTACCGATTCCAGACGAGCAGGAGCGATCCACTCGGACCCGCAAGCGACTGGCCACCGTGCAGGCGGCGGGCGTTGACGTGACGGCGATGCTGCGACCACCGCTTTACCAGTACGGCTACGACCAGTGGCTGGGCACGGTGTACACGGCGCACTACCGCCCCGCCAGGGGCCATGTGACGTACCACTGGCCTGACGAGCACTGGGAGCAGTCCTTCACCCGCTTCTCTCCAGGAGCACGCACCGTCACCTTAGGGAAGCGGGACGGGAACGATGCCCCTTGACGCACCACGCACGCGGGGATGGTGGCGGGACGATCGGGCGCCGTCGCGCCGGGATCGATCCGGCGCCCGAACGCGTGCCACTACCCGTCCGACCGCCTCGTAGGTGAAGCAGGCGGTCAGAAATTTGGCCATACGAGTGTTGGGCACGGTGCCTGGTCTACGGCCGTCACGGCAAGGTCCGCACCGGCATCCAGGTGGTGCTGACCAGAGTCCCGATGCTGCAGGAGCGGCCCAGCGTATGGCGGCCGCCGAGTCTGCCGGACCTTCAGCCCGGCGTTCGCTCCCGCCCCCAACCGTCTGCCACGCTGCCTAGCGTTCTGGCAGGTCACGCCAGGAAGCACCCGTGGCGGTGGGGGATGACGCTCATGGTGAGCCCAGTGGGGACGGGAGGCCGCCGCAGTGTCGACCGGTGCGCGCGAGAGGGGCGACGCCGGCCTCAGTGAGTCGCGGTGCAGGAGATCAGTACGCGAGCTCCCCGATGCCGCCGTCAACGCGCAGCACGGTGCCGGCTGTGTAGGCCGACTCGTCCGAGGCCAGGTAGACGGCCGCCTTGGCCAACTCGGTGGCGGTGCCGAGGCGGTGGAGGGGCACGGTCCTCCGGATTTCGTCGTAGATGGCGGCCTGTCGCTCTGGGCCGAGCGGCTTGAAGGTGTCGGTGACGGTCGGCCCCGGGCTCAGCCCGTTGACACGGATACCCCGGTCCTTCAGCTCATAGGTCAGCCCGCGGGAGAGGGAGAGCAGGCCGGCCTTGGCGGCGCCATAGACCGCTGCGTTCTCGTGCCCGATGAACGCGGAGACCGAGCCGACGAGGATGACCGAGGCCTGCCGTGAGAAGAGCGGCAGCAGGTCCTTGATCAGGAAGAACGGCGCCTTGAGGTTGGTGGCGACGAGTTTGTCGAATGCCTCTTCGGTCCATGCTTCGATCGGGAGGTGGGTGACGTCGGCGGCGTTGCTCATCAAGATGTCGAGCTTGGGCCACTCCCGCCGCAGCTGTGCCGCGAGCGCCGCCTGGCCGGGGGTGTCGCCGGCGTCGCTGAGGACGGGCAGCAGCGGGCCGTCCAGCTGCCGGGCGGCCTCGTCCAGCCGTTCCTGCGAGCGTCCAGTGATCGCGACGGTCGCTCCCTCGGCGAGGAACTCCTTGGCGGTCGCGAGCCCGATGCCGCCCGTCCCGCCCGTGATCAGTGCGTGCTTTCCCTCAAGACGACCCATCGAATTCATTCCTCTCACTCGCCAGGATGCGTGGTTTGTTAGCCGGCAACGATGACGGTCGTCCCCGCCATCTCGGAGAACGCCATGCCGCCCTTGCCGTGTCGGCGGCAGGCGTGGCGCGGGTCAGATGGCGGTGCGGCCGCCGTCGGCGGCCACGATGGCACCGGTCATGTAGCTGGCCTGGTCGCCCGCGATGAAGGCGATCACCTGGGCGACCTCGGCCGGGTCGGCGGCGCGCTTCAGGGCGGTGGTCAGCCCCATGCCGCCGAGGTCGGGCCCCATGGCCGCCACCACCTTGGAGGTGGTTATCGGACCGGGCGCCACGGCGTTGACGCGCACGTTGGACGTGGCGAACTCGGCCGCCCAGGTGCGGGTCAGGGACTCCAGCGCCGCCTTGGTGGCGCCGTAGACCGCCATCGGCGGCATGCCCAGGCCGGCCGCGGTGGAGCTGACGTTGACGATGCTGCCGCCCCCGCCGGCGGCCATCTTCGGCGCGAGCCGGGCGGTCAGGACGAACGGTGCGCGCACGTTGACCGCGAAGGCGGCGTCGTAGTCGGCGATGTCCTGGTCGGCGGTCGCGCTGAACGGGACGACGCCCGCGTTGTTGATGAGGATGTCCACCGCCCCGGCCTCGTCGGCCAGCCGCTGCACGGCCTGCGGGTCTGCCAGGTCGGCGGGAACGAAGCGCACGGTGCCGGCCGCTCCGGCGGAGGCGGCCGCGCTCCGCACGTCGTCCACGACCTGGGCGCCGCGGTCCGGGTCGGTGCCAGTGATGATCACGTTCGCTCCGCCAGCGGCGAGAATCCGCGCCGTCGCGTGCCCGAGCCCGCCGATGGCGCCCGATCCGGTGATCAGCGCCGTCTTCCCGGTGAAGTCCATGTCGTCCTGCCTCTCGCCGCCCGGCGCGCCCGGGCGCCGAGGGACTTATGTGTGGCTGTTCAAGAAGTCCTGTGGGCGTCACCATACGAGCTTTTGTGCACGCGGTCAAAAAGTCGTAGCCTGGGGGCATGGCACGGACCGGACGCCCCCGCGCATTCGACAAGGACCAGGCGCTGGAGCGCGCGCTCCTGCTGTTCTGGTCCCGGGGCTACGGAGCCACCTCCGTCCAGGACCTCGTCGACGCTCTGGCCCTGGAGCGGGGCAGCCTGTACGGCGCCTTCGGCGACAAGCGGCAGTTCTACCTGGCGGCGGTCCAGCTTTACTGGGATACCTACGAACGCGAGCTGGTCGCGGCGCTGGAGGCCGGGCCGGTGCTACCGGCGCTGCGCGAGGTGCTCGCCAACCCGGTCCGGGCGCAGGAATTCGCCTCCGACGTCGGCGCTCCCCAAGGGTGCATGATCGGCAACACCACCGCCGAACTCGTCCCGCACGATGCCGAGGCCAGCGAGATCGTGGCCCGCTCGCACACCCGCTTCACCCAGATCGTCGCCGACGCGCTGCGGCGCGCGCAGGCCGACGGCGAGGTCACCCAGGACGCCACCCCCGAGGCCCAGGCCCGACTGCTGCTGTTCACCGTCCAGGGCCTCTCCCTGGTCTCCCGCACCGGACTCGACACGACCGCCGCGCTCGCCGCCGTCGATGCCCTGATCGACGCCCTCCGCGCCTGATCCGCGCGCCCGACTCCGGCAGCGCAGGCCGGGTCTCGCGTCCGCCTGTCGCAGGAGGCGGCCGATCGCGCTCGGTTCGGGAAGGAGAGCGGCACCTGCTCGTCGAGCGCGAGGCCACCACCTACGGGGGGACGGGTCGGTTGTGCATCCGTCGGGCAGGCTCATCGCGAAGAGGCATCCGCTGGGCGCCGCTGATCTGGCGCAATGCGCTGAACTGACCTGGCAGTTGCGGGGCGCTGTCGGTCGGCGCCAGGTCGAGAGAGCAGAGGTCGCTCTGCAGCACAACCTCGGACTTGGCGGCGCCGCCGTCGTGACCGGCTTCGGGCCAGGCGGTGCCGAGCCCGGCTGGGACGAACCGCACGCCGTCCCCGAGGAGGCGGTGCCGCCTCTACAAATCGAGGTGACCGCCCGGTCGGTGTGGTGGGGTGTCGGCGTCCCATGGAGGCATCGAACCGGCCGGTGCCATGGCGCCACGGGCGCCATGCAGCAGTCACCGTCCTGCACACGTCGGGCGGGCCGACAGCCCGATGACAACGCGCCCCGCTGAGACGGTGCGTCAGCACCGCCGCAGCTTTGCGAGCATCAGGGGCGGGCGTCGAGGTTCGTCGTCCCGCCAAGAGCTCGCTTCCAGCAGGCCGGGCGACTGGTCCATCCCACTGGCCGAATTCGATGGAGAACGCGTCGCCGCGACGCACTGGGTTGCTGCCCCGACTCCGTGCTGCAGGAAGCAGTGGCCACGCTGACGAATCCGCTGGCGTGGGGCTCGTTCCGTCCGTTCAGGAAGCTCAGGGGCGCACGCGAATGACCGTCTTGCCCTTGCGCCGCTCGGTCGGGTTGAGCACCGGGACGGCGTCGTCGAGGGTCGCGACGGTTCCGATGTGCGTGCGAAGGCGTCCGTCCCGCACCCGGTCGACGATCTCCACCAGCTGACTCGGGACGGACTCGACGACGAAGTCGACCGCGAGACCGTCGGCAGGGCGAGTCTCTGCGGGCCCGACCACCGACACCAGCGTCCCGCCGGGCCGGATGATGCTCGCCGAACGCCTCTGGACGTCACCACCGATGACATCGAAGACCAGGTCGACACCTCCGACGTCTTCGAGATCCGCGTCGTCGAGGGCGAGGAACTCGTTCGCGCCGAAGTCGAGCGCCGCCTGGCGGTCCGCCGCCCGCCCGGTACCGATGACGTAGGCGCCGAACTCCCGCGCGAGCTGCGTCACCATGGATCCGACCGCGCCGGCGGCGCCGTGTGCCAGGACGCTCTGTCCGGCCTGAAGACGACCATGCTGGAACAGGCCCTGCCACGCGGTCAGGCCGGAGATCGGCAGGCTCGCACCCACCGTGAAGTCGACGTCCCCGGGCAGCGGCGCGAGGTTGCGCGCCTCCACGGCCGCGTACTCGGCCAGGGTTCCGTCGCGGTGCCAGTCCGTGATCCCGAAGACCCGCTGGCCCGGCGAGAGTCCCGTCGTGCCGTATCCGAGGGAGGTGACCACTCCGGCGAACTCGTGGCCGATGATCGCCTGGACCCGGTCGTGACCGGAGCGGTCGACCCACGTCGAGGGCCACTCCCACTCTGCCGGGACGAAGCCGGACGCATGGACCTCAACGACGACATCGTTGATCGCCGGCGTCGGCTCAGGCCGCTCCGCCAGCTTGATCCCAGCCGCTTCCGCAGACTGATCAGTCGCGACGATCGCCTTCATTCCAACCTCCGTCTACCTCGTGCTCGCCCGCTTTATTCGCAGGTCCGTGACTGTGTGTTCCCCACTCAGGCAGAATGCGACGCGTTTCAGTGGTTCGGTACGGGCGGCCGGAGCCAACCGCTCGGCGCCCTGGGGCGTCGAGGCGACGAAGCGTTACCGTCTCTTCATGGGCGATAGGTTTGACCGGCTTGTCGAGCGGCTCCTGGACGCGGTAGAGCGGTGGTTGTACCGCAAGGAGATGCACCGGTCGCCCAGGTTGCCGAGCGCGGGTTATTCGCGTTATCACGACTCGGCTTGTCTCCACGAACACGGCGTGAAGAAGCTCCGGGGGATGGATTCGGGAGTTCCGAACTGGATTTGTCGCGACTGTGGTCGCATTGTCGGACGCGGCGTGCATTGGCGCCCGTGACCGGATTGGGCGCTGGTCGTCGAGGAACCGGGCGACGTAGGCGGGCGCCTCGGCCTCTTCCCGGCCGATCCACAGGTCTCAAGACGGACGTCGGGGAACGTTCGATCAGTTCGCGTGCCCGACGGGGCCGCCGTCCGCCGCCGGCACGAAGCGGGGGAGCCGGGCCGGGTTGATGTTGGCGAGTTCGTCGAAGGCGGCCCGTTCGTAGGCCTTGGCCCAGGCGAGGTCCGCATCGGACAGCCGGCCGGTGGCCAGGCCGTCGATCAGCCGCTCGCCGTATTCGGTGTGGTCGTGCGAGGTCAGGACGAGCAGTTCCGGGAGTTCCCGGCGCAGCCACTGAATGCGGCGGATCGAGTCGACGTAGCGGGTCTCGCCGCCGGTCTGGATGGGGCGCACCTGGTCGACCGCAAGATGCCGGATGGTGTACATCGCGTCCCCGGTCAGGAGGAACCGGTGGTCGACCAGCACGCTGGTGCTGCCGGGGCTGTGCCCTGGGGTGGGCAGGGCGATGACGCTGCCATCGCCGAACACGTCCGCCGAGCCGGTGAAGCCGCCGAGGGCCGGGCCGGTGAACTCGAGCGGGCGCCAATCGGTGATCGCCGCGATCGACGGCGGATAGGCCAGCGGCACGAGGCCCAACACCTTGTCCTCGCGCGCCGCGTATTCGGCCGCGCCCAGGTACACCGGGGCGTGTGCGAACAGGTTGAGCGCGCCGACGTGGTCCTCATGGAAATGCGTGATGAATACTGCGCGGATGTCCTCCGGGCGGTAGCCGAGCCGCGCGAGTTGGGCCGGCATGGTCTCCTCGTCCGGCAGGTCGTACTCGTCGGTGTCCATCACGTGCTCCATGATCGAGCCGCGGTAGTAGTCGGTGTGCGCGGCCTGCTCCGGGCTGATCCCGGTGTCCACCAGAATCGGGCCGGCGGTCGGGTGCTCGAGCAGGTAGGCGTGGATCGGCACCCAGATGAAGTGGTCCTTGTCCGCGGCGAAGTCGCTGATGGAGAACCCTTCCAGGCCACCGTAGAACTGGCCGAACGGGACCTTGGTGCGGCCGATGCGCAGCGGGTGGATGTTCATGACCGACTCCCCCTCCTCTGCGTCGGAACGGGACCGTTCCGACGTTATATGGCAGAACCGTAGCCAGCTTGAACGTTGGAACGCAACCGTTCCGTCCTGCTGTATGCTGCGGGCATGCCACGCAAGCGCGAGCCGGCCGGCGCCGCGGTACTCCAGGAGTCCGTCACCACCGCGATCGCCACCGCGATGTTCGACGAGTTGGCCGAGGCCGGATATGCCCGCATGTCCGTCGACGCGGTGGCCCGGCGGGCCGGTGTCGGCAAGGCCGCCGTGTACCGCCGCTGGCCGTCCAAGCAGGCCATGCTGCTCGACCTGCTCGCGGCGGCGGTGCGCCGGAGCGTGCCGGAGGTGCCGGACTCCGGTTCTCTGACCGGCGATGTGCGCGGCTTCCTGGATGTGATCATCGCGCAGGTCGCCGATCCGCGGATCAAACGGATAGCGCTGGACATGATGGCCGAGGCCACGCGCAATCCCGAACTCGGCGCCGCGCTCCGCGAGGCGGTGGCCGGACCACGCCGCGCCGCTGCCGACGCCGTGCTGCGCCGGGGGATCGAACGCGGCGAACTGCCCGCGGACATCGACCGCGAACTCGGTCTCGACCTGCTGATCTCGCCGTTGCTGGGCCGCCTGCTGCTGACCGGGAGCCCCGTCGACGACGCCTACCTGACCCGCCTGACCACGGTCATCGCGGCCGGCCTCAACTCAGCGTGATGGCTGCATCGTGAACGCCTGAGCCGGCGTCCAGTTGCACGTCTCCGACGACCACCGCGGTCTGCCTGGTCGAGGCGATCGCCGCCACGCTGCCGGGCGCGGCATGGCAGCGTAGCGGCACCCCCTATCCGCGCAACCAGTTCACCCGAGTGCTCAAGTCCGGGCAGCCGTGGGTGGCGCCCCTGCCCTTTCGGCCTTGCCGGTCACAGCCGGGAGGAACTCGCTCGCCGTTCGGTTCAAGTCGCGGAACAGGCTCTCGAGGTCCTGTTCGCCGTCACGGGTCTGGGCGTCGCGGGCCAACCCCGCACCCATGAGCCGCGCCGTGGCGGCCGCGCCCTTCCTCGCTCTCGCGCGTGGCGGGCGCGGCCGGCGTCCGTGTCCGTTCAGACGGCGAGAAGGTCCTTCACCTCGTCGGTGTGCAGGTCGGCGGCCGTTCCGGAGTGCCGGACCGTGCCGCCGTCGAGGATCACGAAGGCGTCGGCCAGGCGGAGGGCCAGGTCGAAGTACTGCTCGACGAGCAGGACCGCGAGGTCGCGGTCCCGGTGGAGTCCCTCGATGGCCTCCTCGATCTCGCGGATGATCGACGGCTGGACGCCCTCGGTCGGCTCGTCGAGGATGAGGAGGCGCGGCCGGGTCACCAGGGCGCGGGCGATCGCGAGTTGCTGCTGCTGCCCGCCCGACAGGAATCCGGCCCGGCGTTTCAGCAGCCCGGTGAGCCGTGGGAAGACCTCCAGGGCGTCGTCGATGGCGGTCCGGTCGGTCCGCCCTGTGGCCTCCAGGGTCACCTGGAGGTTCTCCCAGACGGTGAGCTGCGGGAACGTCTCGTGCCCTTGCGGCACGTAGCCCATGCCCGAGCGGACGCGCTGGAAGGTGCGCATCCGTGTCACGTCGGTGCCGTCGAAGGTGACCGTGCCGGCCGTCGGGGGGAGGAGACCCATGATCGAGTTGAGCAGGGTGGTCTTCCCGACCCCGTTGCGGCCCATGACGGTGACGAGTTCGCCCGGACGTACGGTCAGGTCCACTCCGAACAGCACCTGCGACCGTCCGTACGCAGCTTGCAGTCCGCTGACCTGGAGCATCATCTCGGCCATGCCGCCTCCCCGCTCGTGCTGAGGCCGCCGCCCGTTCCCTGGAGCGGCGCCCGCTGCTTCCCGCTCACGTCGCTCATGGCGTCTTCTCATCTCTCGACCGGCCGAGGTAGACCTCCTGGACGCGGGGATCGGCCTGGACCGCGGCGACGTCCCCTTCCATGAGCACGCTGCCCTCGTGCAGGACGGTCACCTGGGACGCGTACATCCGGAGGAACTCCATGTCGTGCTCGACGACGATGACCGTGTGGTCCTTCGCGATCTCGACGAGCAGCTCGCCCGTCCGCTCGCGTTCGGTGCGGCTCATGCCCGCCACGGGTTCGTCGAGCAGCAGCAACCGGGGCCGCTGCGCGATCAGCATGCCGATCTCCAGCCACTGCCGCTGGCCGTGCGACAGCACTCCGGCGGGCCGGTCCGCCATGTCGGCCAGCCCGGTCCGCTCCAGCGCGGTCGCGACGGCCTCGGACGTGCCGCGCCGCTGCCGGAGCAGCGTGGCCAGCGGGCGGCGGAAGCAGGCGGCCAGGTCGATGTTCTCGGCCACCGTGAGTTCCTCGAAGACCACGGAGGTCTGGAACGTCCGCCCGATTCCGAGCCGCACGATGCGGTGCTCCCGCCGTCCCAGTAGGGAGGTGCCGGCGAAGCCCACCGATCCGCCCGCCGGCCGGGTCAGGCCGGTGATCACGTCGATCAGCGTGGTCTTCCCGGCTCCGTTGGGCCCGATCAGGAAGCGGAGTTCGCCCTGCCGCACGGTGAGATCGACGCCGTTGAGGGCGCGGAACCCGCCGAAGACGACCTCCAGCCCGCGGATCTCCAGAAGAGCGGGGGCCGCCGGGTCCGCGGGGGCGTCGGACGCGGGTGCTTCGGCGGGAGGGAAGGGAGACGTCATGGAGCGGCCACCTCCTTCTGTCCGTGCGCGGTGGACCCCGCCGGTTCCGGGACGGAGGACGGACCGGGACCCTGCCGGCGCCGTGCGATCGCCTCGCCGGCCCAGCGGGCGGCACCGGCGACGCCGCCGGGCGCCACCATGATGACGAGGATGAACATCAGGCCCTGCAGGTAGACCCAGCCGCTCGGGTACTGCTCGCTGAAGGTGGTGTGCGCCCAGTTGAGCAGGACCCCGCCGAGGGCCGCCCCGGCCAGCGAGAACCGTCCGCCGATGGCGACCGCGACCACGAGCTCGATGGACGGGACGACGCCGAGCAGCGAGGGCGAGATGATGCCGACGACCGGGACGTACAGGGCGCCGGCGATGCCCGCCATCGCGGCGGAGACGGCGAAGGCCACGGTCTTGACGGTGGCGGGGTTGTAGCCGAGGAACCGGACCCGGTCCTCGCCGTCGCGCACCGCGACCAGCAGCCGGCCGAAGCGGCTCTTCATCAGCTGGCGGGCGAGGAGGTACAGGGCGCCCAGCACGAGGGCCACCGCGAAGTAGAAGACGCGCTTGGCGCCGTCGGTCTCCGGGTCCCGGCCGAAGACGTCGTAGAAGTGGGTCAGCCCGTTGGTGCCGCCGGTGAGACCCTGCTGACCGACCAGCCAGATCGTGAAGGCGGCCGCCAAGGCCTGGCTGAGGATGGCGAAGTAGGCGCCGCGCACGCGCTGGCGGAACACCAGGAGTCCCAGGAGCGCGGCCGCGGCGGCGGGCACGACCACCGCGGCCGCGATGGCGAACACGGGACTGGAGAAGGGCTTCCACAGCAGCGGCAACCGCTCCACGCCGCTCCACACCATGAAGTCGGGGAGGTTGCCGGGCCCGGCGTCGTGGAGCTTGAGGTACATCGCCATCGAGTAGCCGCCGAGCCCGAAGAACACGCCCTGCCCGAGGGTGAGCATGCCGCCCTGGCCCCAGGCGAGCCCGATGCCGAGCGCGGCGATCGCGAAGCACAGGTACTTGGCGAGCAGGCCCAGCCGGAACGGGTCCAGGACGGCCGGCGCGACCACGAGGACCAGCAGCGCGACGGCCGTGAAGAGCGCGGGTCCGCGCATCCGCGCGGTCATGTCAGCGCCCGGCTGCGCAGGACGAACAGGCCCTGCGGGCGTGCCTGCAGGAACACCACGATCGCCACGAAGCCGATCACCTTGGCCAGGCTGGCGTCGGTCCAGAACTCGGCGTAGGAGTCCAGCAGCCCGAGGGCCAGCGCGGCGATGACCGCACCGCGGAGCCGGCCGAGGCCGCCGGCGACCACGACCAGGAAGGCGTCGACGATGTAGTAGGTGCCGAGGTTGGGGCCGATCGGGCCGATCAGCGTCAGCGCGACGCCCGCGATCCCGGCGAGGCCGGACCCGATGAAGAAGGTGAGCTGGTCGACCCGTCCGGTGTTGATGCCGCTGCACGCGGCGAGCTGGCGGTTCTGCATCACCGAGCGCATCCGCCGGCCCTGCCGCGTCCGGTTCTGGTAGCCCCAGATCGCGAGCGCCGAGACCGCGGCGAGGACGATGATGAACAGCCGGGTGTAGGGCAGCTGCGACCCGAACATCCGGACGCCGCCGTCCAGCCAGCCGGGGGCGCGCACCTGGACGTTGGGCGCGCCGAAGATGTCGCGCGCGAGCTGCTGGAGGACGAGGCTGACCCCCCAGGTGAGCAGCAGGGTGTCGAGCGGCCGGCCGTAGAAGCGGCGGACGGCCGCCCGCTCCAGGACCAGGCCCATCGCGCCGGCGACGGCGAACGCGACCGGGAGCGCCGCCAGGACCGCCTCTCTTCCGGTCCAGTCCTGCAGGACGTACGCCGTGTAGGCGCCCGCCATCATGAACTCGCCGTGGGCCATGTTGATCACGCCCATCTGGCCGAAGGTGAAGGTCAGGCCGAGGGCCACCAGCATCAGGACGGCTGCGATGCTGAGGCCGATCGGCAACTGGCTGAGCAGGGCTTCCATGCGACTCCTCGGTGCCCTTGGTCGACGGGTCCGTCGGGCCGCGCCGTCATCGGGCCGGCCGGGGCCCCGCCCGATGACGGCGGCGGGACGGGTCAGGACAGGCCGGCGGCCCACGGGTAGCTCTTGAGGTAGGGGTCCGGTGCGATCGGCTTGCCGGAGTCCCACACCTCCTTGATCGTGCCGTCGGGCTGGATCACGCCGATGCGGGCGGTCTTGTACATGTGGTGGTTGGCGCCGTCGATCGTCACCTTGCCTTCCGGCAGGTCGAGGGAGATGCCGCCCGCGGCCTTCTTCACCGCCTCGACCTCGGTCGTCCCGGCCTTCTGGACGGCCGCCGCCCACAGCTTGACGGCGTTGTAGCCCGCCTCCATCGGGTCGGAGGTCACCTTGTCCGCGCCGTACTTGGCCTTGAACGCCTTCACGAACGCGTCGTTGGTCTTGCCCGGGGTCGTCATGTAGTAGTTCCAGGCGACGAGCTGGCCCGCGACGTTGTCCACCCCGATGCCCTTGACCTCCTCCTCGGCGATGCTCACCGACATCACCGGCAGGGACGACGCCGTCGCGCCGGCGCTCTTGAGCTGCTTGAAGAACGCGACGTTGCTGTCACCGTTGAGGGTGTTGAACACCGCGTCCGGCTTCGCCTGCATGACCTTGTTGACGAGCGTGCTGTACTCCGTCGCTCCCAGCGGGGTGTACTCCTCGCCGAGAATGGTCATGCCATTGGCCTTGGCGTAGGCTTTGATCTCCTTGTTCGCGGTGCGCGGGAAGACGTAGTCGCTGCCGACGAGGAATATCTTCTTCTTGCCCTTCTCCTTGAGGTAGTCCAGGGCGGGCACGATCTGCTGGTTCGTGGTCGCGCCGGTGTAATAGATGTACGGCGAGCTTTCCAGGCCCTCGTATTGCACCGGATACCACAGCAGTGCCTTGTTGCGCTCGAAGACGGGCAGCATCGCCTTGCGGCTGGCCGACGTCCAGCCGCCGAAGACGGTCGCGACCTTGTCCTTGCGGATGAGCTTCTGCGCCTTCTCGGCGAAGGTGGGCCAGTCGGAGGCGCCGTCCTCGACGACCGGCTGGAGCTTCTTGCCGAGGACTCCGCCGGCGGCGTTGATCTCGTCGATCGCCATCAGCTCGGAATTCTTGACGGTGACCTCGCTGATGGCCATGGTCCCGCTCAGCGAGTGCAGGACACCGACCTTGATGGTGTTCCCGCTCGCCGCCGCCGTTCCGCCCGATGATTCCGAGTCGCCGCAGGCGGCCAGGGACAGCAGTGTCGCGGCGGCCATGGAGGCCAATACCGGCAGAGATTTCCTGAGCACGTACCACTCCTTGCGGACAGGCCCCGAAACCGGTGGGCGGATCGCTCACCGTGTGAGTCGGGTTAATGCAAGCCGCGAGCTGTGTCCTCGGTAATTCTGCTTTGTATCCGGTGCGTCAACTGAACCTCACAGGCGGGGCTTTCCCGGTGCAGGCCCGGTGTTCTCAGCCGCTCGCGAGGCTCTCGCCGTGGACGAGCCGGCGGCGGAGCGCCGCGGAGTCGGCCGCGAGCGCGGCGACCAGGACCCCCGGTCCCGCGAGCGGCATGACCGCGAGCCCTTCGGCGGCATGGGGCTCCTTCGCCAGTCCGGGACCGACGAGCAGCACGCTTCCGGTGCAGGTCGCGCCGCCCAGCACGGCGCCGCTGGTGTGCAGGGTGCGGTCGGGCAGCCGCAGCTCATGCCGCAGGACCGGGTCGCCGCCGCGGGTGACGTCGACGCGGGCGGTGTAGCGGCCCGGCGGTTCGCCGTGCCGGCCCAGGACGAGCTCCTCGCGCCACCGCAGGGTGGCGCCGTCCGCGAGCGCGATCTCGGTGACCGAACGGTGGTGGCAGCCCGCCGCCGCGACCGCCGGCTCCAAGGCGAGGTCCAGGTGGCCGCCCGGTCCGACCGCGGCCCGCACGTACGCTCGGGACTCGCCGGCGCCGGGGAGCAGCAGCGCGCTCGCGACGGACCGGACGGCGAGGGCGGCGCCCGCCGCGACGTCCAGTTCGAGGTGCAGCTCGTCTCCTCCGAGGGGCCCCGCGGCGGCCCCGACCAGGTAGACGGCGTCTGGGGCGGCGCGCAGCGCGTACGGCCCGTCGGAGCGCAGCGTCGTCAGCCGGGTCCGCCCGTCGGCGTCGAGTTCGACGTGGACGGCGGCGCGCGCCGTGTAGTGCCGGGTCACGGAGCCCCGGGAGCGACCGCCGGCCGCGCGGTGCCCGCCTCGGACCGGGCCGCGTGCGTCTCGGCGAGGACGGACCGGACCCAGCCGGCCACCTCCGGAGCACCGGGACGCTCCCGCAGCGAACTGAAGATCACCGGCTTTCCGCGGCGCACCTGCGCCGCGTCGCGGTCCATCACGCCCAGGTCGGCGCCGACGAGCGGGGCCAGGTCGGTCTTGTTGACGACCAGCAGGTCCGCGCCGCTCACCCCGGGCCCCCCTTTGCGGGGGACCTTGTCGCCGCCGGAGACGTCGAGGACGAAGATCTGCCGGTCGACGAGTCCCCGGCTGAACGTCGCGGTCAGGTTGTCGCCGCCGCTCTCCACGATGACGAGGTCGAGCGGCGCGTGCCGTCGCTCCAGCGACTCGACGGCGTCGAGGTTGGCGGAGATGTCGTCGCGGATGGCCGTGTGCGGGCAGCATCCGGTCCGGACGGCCGCGATCCGGTCGTCCGACAGCACCGCGTTGCGCCGCAGGAAGTCGGCGTCCTCGGTCGTGTAGATGTCGTTGGTCACCACAGCGAGGTGGAGGTCGTCGCGGAGCGTCCGGCACAGCGCCGCCACCAGCGCGGTCTTGCCGCTGCCGACCGGACCGCCGACGCCCAGCCGCAGGGCCCGCCCGCGGGCCGGCGGCGCCGGGTGGGGATCGTGATCGTGGTTCGCGCCCATTCGCGAGGTCCTCTCCGGCGGCGCGTCCCGGTCGGGACGATCGCCGCCCTGCTCGTGTGGTGGCCGTGTGTGGTGGTCTCTGCCGCGGGGTCAGGATTCGAACAGGCGCAGGTCCGCCTGGAGGTGCAGTTCGGCGAAGATGTCGAGGGCGGGCGCCGAAGCGGCCGGAAGCTCCCGGGGATCACCCCGCGCGTGCCCGGCGGCCTCGGCGGCGACCGCGTCCACCTGCGGAGCCAGCTCCGCGAGCGCGCGGTGCACGGCCAGCGGGTCGAGCCCGAGCAGGCGCACGGCCGCGGACGCGGGACCGGTGACCGCCCCGTACGCGCCGATCGAGGCGGCGTCCGCGGGGGAGCCTCCGGTGACGGCGACGGCGGCGCCGAGGACGAGCGGGTGGTGCGGAGCGGAGAAGGCCGCGAGGGCGTCCAGTACCGGGTGCGGCGACATGGCGCGGACGGCGCGCAGCAGCGACCGGCCCTGGGCCCGGGAGGCCCCGCGCCCGGCGGGGGAGGGCATCCTGGCGTCGGCTTCGGCGTCGAGCACCGACCATGCCTCGTGCCCGCCAAGGCCGCCGTCCCCGTCGTCCCCGCCGGCTTCGCCGCGCGTACGCGCCGCTCCGTCCACGGTGCGGGCCGCGTGGGCGCAGGCGGCGGCCGAGAGCGCGGCGGCGACCAGTCCGGTGGTGGCGAGGCGCCCGCGCAGGAAGGCCGTGAGCGTCGGGAGGTCGGTGACCGCGCCCGCCTCCGCCGCCGGTTCCAGCCCGCCGGAGTGGGCGTGGCCGCCCGCCGGGAGCCGGGAGTCGGCGAGAAGGAGCAGCGGTGCCGGCAGCGCCATCAGAACAGGAAGTAGCGCTGCGCCATCGGCAGCTCGGTCGCGGGGGAGGGCTCGACGTCGTCGCCGTCGATCGACACCGTGAAGGTGTCCGGGTCGACGTCGATCCGGGGGAGCGCGTCGTTGAGCACCATGTCCGCCTTGCCCACCAGGCGCGTGTCCTTGACCGGCACCAGAGCGCGGTCCACCGCGAGCCGGTCGGCCAGGCCCGCGTCGATCGCGGCGGGGGCCACGAAGTGCACCGAGGTGGCGGCGGCGGTGCGCGGCGCGGCACCGAACATCGGCCGGGGCAGCACCGGCTGCGGCGTGGGGATCGAGGCGTTGGCGTCGCCCATCGCCGCCCAGGCGATGACCCCGCCCTTGACGACCGCCTGCGGGCGGACGCCGAAGAAGGCGGGATGCCACAGCACCAGGTCGGCGAGCTTGCCCGGCTCCACCGAGCCGATCTCGCCGTCGAGGCCGTGCGCGATGGCCGGGTTGATCGTGTACTTGGCGACGTAGCGGCGGGCCCGCAGGTTGTCGGCCGGCTCCGCGGCGCCGCCCTCGCCCGGTGAGCCGCGGCGGAGCTTCATGACGTGCGCCGTCTGCCAGGTGCGGATCACCGTCTCGCCGATCCGACCCATGGCCTGCGAGTCCGACCCGATCATCGCGATCGCTCCGAGGTCGTGCAGGACGTCCTCGGCGGCCATGGTCGTCGGCCGGATGCGCGACTCGGCGAAGGCCAGGTCCTCGGGCACCGACGGGTTCAGATGGTGGCACACCATGAGCATGTCGAGGTGCTCGTCGAGGGTGTTGACGGTGTGCGGCCGGGTCGGGTTGGTGGAGGAGGGCAGCACGTTGGGGTGCGCGGCGATGGTGATGATGTCGGGCGCGTGCCCGCCGCCCGCGCCCTCGGTGTGGTACGCGTGGATCGACCGGCCGGCGATGGCGCCGAGCGTCGACTCGACGTACCCCGCCTCGTTCAGGGTGTCGGAGTGCAGGGCGACCTGCACCCCGGACGCGTCGGCGACCCGCAGGCAGGCGTCGATGGCCGCCGGGGTCGAACCCCAGTCCTCGTGCAGCTTGAAGCCGGACGCCCCGGCGCGCAGCTGCTCCCAGAGCGCCTCCTCGCCGACCGTGTTGCCCTTGCCGAGGAGGGCGACGTTCACCGGCCACGAGTCGAGCGACTCCAGCATCCGGGCCAGGTACCAGGCTCCGGTCACGGTCGTGGCCTTCGTCCCCTCGGCCGGGCCGGTCCCGCCTCCGATCACGGTGGTGACCCCGGCGCCGAGCGCCTCCTCCAGCAGCTGCGGGCAGATGAGATGGACGTGGGAGTCCACCGCCCCGGCGGTCAGGATGCGGCCGTTGCCCGCCAGCACCTCGGTGGACGGCCCGATCACCAGGTCCGGGTGGACGCCGTCCATGGTGTCGGGGTTGCCGGCCTTGCCGAGCGCGACGATCCTGCCGTCGCGGATCCCGACGTCGGCCTTGACGACGCCCCAGTGGTCCAGCACCACGGCCCCGGTGACGACCAGGTCGAGGGCGCCGTCCGCGCGCGTGGTGCGCGCCTGCCCCATCGACTCGCGGATCACCTTGCCGCCCCCGAAGACCGCCTCGTCGCCCGCTCCCGCGCCGCGGCTCCGGTCCTCGGTCACCTCGATGAACAGGTCGGTGTCGGCCAGCCGTATCCGGTCTCCGGCGGTGGGGCCGTACAGCTGCGCGTACCGGGCCCGCGACAGGTCAGCCATCCAGCGCTCCGGCCTGCTCGGGCCGCAGACCCGGCACCACCCGGTTCCCGGCCAGCGGCACCAGCGCGACCTCCCGGGTCAGGCCCGGCTCGAACCGCACCGACGTGCCCGCCGGGACGTCGAGCCGGTGTCCCCAGGCCGCGGACCGGTCGAACTCCAGTGCCGGGTTCGCCACCGCGAAGTGGTAGTGCGACCCGACCTGGACGGGCCGGTCGCCGGTGTTGACGACGGTGACGGCCGTGCGCGGCCGTCCGGGGTTGAGGGCGACCGGCGGCCCGTCTCCGGGGACGACCTCGCCCGGAACGAGGGGACGCCCGCTCACGGGATCGGCCGGTGGACGGTGACGAGCTTGGTGCCGTCGGGGAAGGTCGCCTCGACCTGCACCGAGTCGAGCATCTCCGGAATGCCTTCCATGACGTCCTCCCGTGTCAGCACCGTCCGGCCGGACTCCATCAACTCGGCGACCGACCGCCCGTCCCTCGCGCCCTCCAGCACGTGGACCGCGATGACCGCGGTCGCCTCCGGATGGTTGAGCCGCAGACCGCGACCGCGGCGCGCCTGCGCGACCGACGCGGCGACGTGCAGCAGCAGGCGCTCCTGTTCATGTGGGCTGATCAGCACGCTCCGGACCCTACTGGCCGGAAGGGAACACGACGCCGGGTGTATTGCGGATTTAACAGCGAATTAACGTGTTCGGCACAGGAAGGCCCGCGCCATGCTTCAAAAAAGGCAGAACAGAGCCATTCTGAGGTTCTGTACGGGAAGTGTCAGAACCTTTTGACGGTGGCGATCGACCGCGGTGCCGTTACCCGTCGGCAGAGGTCAGATGAGCGTGCCCTCGCCTGCCGCGCGCGAAGGACGGTTCACGGGCGGCAGGAGAGGCACTACGGCGAAATCGAAACGGTCCGGTGTTCACCACCGTTCCCAGTGCAGGACCTGGTCGCGGGGAATGCGGGGTGCGGGTTTGAAGTCGGTGCCGATCGTGTAGGCGAGCGGGATGAACGCGGCGAGCATGACCTCGTTGTAGGGGACGCCCAGTGCCGCGGCGAGTTCGTGTTCGAGGGGGCCTTGGGCGGTGGTCCAGGTGGTGCCGAGGCCGCGGGCGCGGGCGGCGAGCATGAAGCTCCAGGTCGCGGGCAGGATGGAGCCCCATGTGCCGGATTGGACGGCCGCCGAGGCGTGATCGGTGCGTCCTTCGATGGCGGGGATGACGAACGCCGGGACGCGGTGGATGTTGTCGGTCAGGTGCCGCAGCCCGTCGAACACGCCCTGGGTGGAGCGCGGAGCGTGGTTCATGCGGCGGATGTCGTGTTCGTTCAGCGGCTGCCCCTCCGCGGCGGCGAGCGCGCGGCGGAAGATGTCGCCCACCTTGCGGCGCAGGCGCGGCTCGGTGACCACGATGAAGTGCCAGCGCTGCCGGTTGCGTCCGGTGGGGGCCTGGGTGGCCAGGTCGACGCACTCCTCGATGAGGCGGCGCGGGACGGGGCGGTCGAAGTCGAGCCGCTTGCGGACGGCTCGGGTGGTGGACAGCAGTTCGTCGGGGGTCAGGTCGAGGGTCATCGCGGTGCTCCTCAGGCGCGTGTGGAGGTCGGTGCGGAGGTCGTCGGTTCGTCGGCGGCCGGTTCGTCGGCGGCTGGTTCGTCGGCGGCTGGTTCGCCGGCCGCGGGTTCGGCTCGGTTTCCCAGGCCGAGGCAGGCGATGAGCGCGCCGAGCAGCGAGAAGGATCCGGCGGTCAGGAACGCCGCGCGGTAACCGTCCAGTGCGGAGGCCGGGATCGCCATCACGGCCGCGAGGACCGCCACGCCGATGCCGGCCCCGATCTGGACGGCGGAGGTGACGAGGCCGGAGGCCAGGCCCTGGCGGTCGTCCGGCAGGGCCCCGACCGCGGCGATGTTGAGGCTGGGGAACGACAGGCCGTTGCCCACGCCGTGCACGATGAGCGCGGGCAGCAGCACGGTCGCGTAACCGCTGGACGCGCCCGTGCGCAGGAACAGCAGGATCCCGGCGCCCTGGACGAGCAGCCCGAGCGTGGCGGTGCGGCGCAGGCTCCAGCGTCCGATCAGCCGTCCGGCGAGGTTGGCGGTGACGACGATGGCCAGCCCCATCGGGACGATCCCCAGCCCGGTGTCCAGGGCCGAGTACCCCAGCACGCCCTGCAGGTAGAGGACGGCGGCGAACTGCCAGCCGATCGTCGCGCACGCCCAGGCCAGCGCCGCCAGGTTGGCCGAGGTGAGCCGCCGCGAGCGGAACACGCCCAGCGGCACGAGCGGGTCGCGCCGGCGCCGCTCGATCACCACGAACGCTCCCAGCAGCACCAGCGCCGCCGCACCGGCGGGCCAGTTGGTCTCGGTGAGGGAGTAGACCAGCAGCAGGACGCCGCCGGTGACGGCGCCGGCGCCCGCCGTGTCGAATCCCGTGCGCGGGCCGGTGGTGCGTCCGGCCGGGATCACCCTCGGGGCGACGGCGAGCACGAGCAGCGCGATGGGCACCGGCAGGAAGAACACCAGCCGCCAGCTCACCTCGGTGAGCAGCCCGGAGGCGATCAGTCCGGCGCTGTAGCCGGTCGCTCCGGCCAGCGCGTACACGCCGAGCGCCCGGTTGCGGCGCGGTCCCTCGGCGAACGTGGTGGTGATCAGCGACAGCGCCGCCGGGGCGGTCAGCGCGGCCGCGACGCCCTTCACCACGCGGGTGGCGACCAGGGGCCAGCCGTCGGAGAGCAGGCCGCCCGCCAGGCTCGCCGCCGCGAACACCGCCAGCGATGCCAGGAACATCCGGCGCCGTCCGAGCAGGTCGGCCAGCCTTCCGCCGAGGAGCAGGAACCCGCCGTAGGCCACCGCGTAGCCGGACATCAGCCATTGCAGCGTGCTGTCGGGCAGCGCGAGGTCGGCGCCGATGGCGGGCAGTGCCACGCCCATCAGCGACAGGTCCATCGAGTCCAGGAACACCGCCGCGCACAGCAGGATCAGGGCCGCCGTCGCCCGGCGGTCGGAACGCATCACCAGATCACTCCATCTTTGAGCAGACGATCTGCAACGAGACGGAACCGTATGCTCGCAAACGATCTGCTGTCAAACAATTGTCGGTCAGATGGTTCTGGTAGCCTCGGGCGGGTCGACAGTGCAGGAGACCCATGCCTTCCAAGCCCGCCAGGCCCGCGTACTTCCCGACGCTCGCGGCCGAACGCCCGGACATCGCGATGTGCCGCGCCTCGGCGTACCTGGCCCGCGCCGCCGACGCCCACGCCGCCCGGCACGGCCTCGGCGTCGGCCAGCACCTGGTGCTGAAGATGCTCGACGCCGTCGGCCCCTGCTCCCAGCAGGTGCTCAGCGAGGAACTGCGGATCGACCGCAGCGTCATGGTGAACGTGTGCGACGACCTGGAGCGGTCCGGCTTCGTCCGCCGCGAGCGCAACCCCGACGACCGCCGCTCCTACGCCGTCACCATCACCGACGAGGGCCGCGAACGCCTCGCCGGCGCCGAGAGCACCGTCTCCTCCTACCTGGAGGAGACGTTCGCCCCCCTCACCGCCGGCGAACGCGCCCAGCTCACCGCCCTGGTCGGCAAGCTCATGCGGCTCTGATCCCGAAGCAGGCACGGACCGCCGCCCTGCGACCGGAGCCGCAGGTGCGAGTTCGCAAGCGAGGCGCCCTCATGACCGAACGCCACCTTGAGGAGCCTGCGGCTGAGCGGCGGGCGGACTTCGCTCAGGTCACGGGGTGAGTGCGTCCTCCAGGGCCGCCCGTGCGCCGCGCAGGGCGAGGCGGAGCTGGTCCGGTGCACGGCGGACCTGGGCCAGCAGGAGGCCGCCCTGGATCGCGGCCATGGTGAGGTCGGCCAGCTCGGTGACGTCCACGTCCGGGCGCAGTTCGCCCGACTCCTGCATCCGGCGCAGGCCCGCGATGAGCGGGGCCTCCCAGCGCGCGAAGGCGTCCACGAACGCCTGCCGGGTGAGGTCGTCGCTGCCGCTGAGCTGGCTGGCCAAGGAGCCGATCGCGCAGCCGCCGACCGCGTCCTGCCGGGTCCCGTTGGCCACGATCGCGTCGAACCAGCGGTCGATGCCGGCCAGCGAGTCGACCTGCACCAGCAGCGGCTCCTGCGCGGCCAGCACCTTGTCCACGGTGCGGTGGACCACGGAGCGGACGAGGTCGTCGCGGTCGTCGAAGTAGTGGTAGAGCTGGCTGCGGCCGACCCCCGCGGCGCGTTCGACGTCCTCCAGCGTCACCGCTGCGACGCCGCGCCGCTCGATGAGGTCCGCCGCCGAATCGAGGATGCGCTTGCGGGTCGCGCGACCCCGTGTGGTGGTCGGCGTGCGTCCCATGGGTCTCTCCCGTGTTCTGTACTCCGCAGTACAGCCTCGTTGTATCGACTGATACAGTCTGCCGCAGAACTTCTGTACTGGACGATACAGTCTGGTGAGGAGGCGGCAGAAGGACCGTGGTCGTCATCCCGTACCGCGGGCCGCCCGGCGTCGCCGGTTCCGCGCCCGCGATCACGGCCGGCGCCATCGCCGCCCCTCTCCGTCCCGCACGACGGAAAGGAAAGCCATGTCCCTCGATCGCCCCGCCGGGGTGCGGCGTAGCGCCGCCACGCTCGGGCTCGTCGGCCTGCTCGCCGCGCTCGCCGCGGCCCCGGCGGTCCTCGCCGCCCCGGACGCGGCCGCGGCCCCGGCCGCCGTCCCGGCGGACCTTGATCACGCGGCCGGCGCCCGCCTGGGCGACGTGCGCGTCCTCGCCCACTTCGACCGGGCCGCGGGCCAGGTCGCCGAGAGCATCGCGCCGGAGCCCGGCGGCAGCGTGGTCATCGGCATGATCTCCGCCCGCCAGGTGGTGCGGGTCGGGCAGGACGGGGCCGTCCAGGTGCTCGCCACCATGCCGCTGCCTCCCGGCGGCGGTGTCACCACCCCGGTCGTCGGGGCCCCCGACGTCACCGGGGTCGCCCGGTCGGACGGCGGCGCCGTGTACTTCCTCTACTCCTCCGGGCAGGGCGGGCTGACCGGGATCTGGCGGCTCGATCGCTCCGGTGAGCCACGGCTCGTCGTGCCGCTGCCCGCCGACACCTTTCCGAACGCACTGGTCATCGACCGGAGGCGGCACCGCTTTCTGATCACCGACTCCGCAGGCGGGCGCATCTGGCAGGCCCCGCTGGGCGGAGGCGAGGCCACGGTGTGGTCGGCGGACCCGGCCCTGGCGCCCGCCGGCTTCTTCGGCGCCAACGGCATGAAGATCCACGACGGCGCCGTGTGGGCGACAAACTCCGACCGAGGCGGCATCGTCCGCATCCCGGTGACCAAGGACGGCGGCTCCGGCCGGGCCGAGGTCCGGGCCACCGGCCTGGAGGGCATCGACGACTTCGACTTCACCGGCCGGGGCACCGAGATCCTCGCCGCGATCAACCAGAGCAGCAAGCTCGTGCGCGTCGACGCGGACGGCGCACACGAGACCCTCCTGGACGCCGACGACGGCATGCAGGGGACCACGGCCGTCATCGTTCGAGGAAACCGGGTCTATGTGACCAACGGCGCGAACCTCGCCGGAAACGACCCGACCCTGATGCTCGCAAAGCTGCAGCGCCGCTGACACGCCCGCGCGGGATGGGCCGACCGGACCGCAGCCCATCCCGCGACGCCGCATACGCCCCATGCAGAGACAACACCGCTCTTGCCGTCGCCGTCTCGGTTGTACGCGGTGCTGACCAGCCGATCACCCCGGCTGCGTGCAGTCCGGCTAGGAATGAGCGGCCCACAGGTCTCGTTCTTCGCGAGCCCAGATCGTCATCCGATGGGACTCGCCATAGACGCGGGCGGCGGCCTCTTTGGCCTCCTCAACGAGCGTCCGTGCCCTGGCGATCTCTCCGAGCTCGCCCTCCTGGTGAGCCAGGACGAGCTGCGCGTCGATCGTGCGGAGATGGAGTGCGCCGAGTGTTTTCTGGCCCTCCTTCAACGCGCGTCGTGCGATCTCGCGTGCGCGCGCATGGTCACCCTGATTCCCCGTCCACGTCGCAAGGATCGTGTACAGCAGGATGAGAGTGGGTCGCTCGACCCCTCCATTTGTGCGCGCACTTTCTGCGAATGCCTCGAGCCATTGCACCAATTGAGCGTTGAAGGCGGGGTCATCGAGCTCGTTCAGCACCGCGGTGATGTTGCGCAGGCAATCCTCGACACCCGCCGGGTTTTCGGTGACCTCGTCCTCCGCCAGATCCCGCCACCGCTGTACGGCCTGGTGCCGGTCGCCGCAGTACAACGTCCACACCGCGACCTCGAACCGGGCGTTCCGGTGCGTCCAGTGGTCGGTGCCGTGGACGCGGGCGGCGATCTCGGCGACTTCGCGCGCCATGGCAAGGGCCTCTTCAGGACTGCGCACGTCGCCCAACTGGCGGATCAGCGTGATACGGCTCTTCAACGTCAGCGGGTGATCGGCGCCGAGGAGCCGTGTGCTGTCGGCGACCACGGTCTCGGCGAGGTCGTACGCGGTGTGGACGTCACCGTGGCCCTCATACCGTCCGCCTATCCACCAGGCGATCTGGTCGCGCAGCCGAATGATCTCCTCCGGTGGGGCCCCGGCCTGCGTCGCCGCCCGCACCGCTCCCTCCAGCCACGTGATCACGTCCTCGTCACGGCCGGTCTCGCGCATCATGAAGGCGAAATCGTGCGCGGCTTCGTGACGGCCCTCGGCGAGCGCTCTGGTCAACGCCCGCTCGGCGACGTCCAGACGGTGGCGCAGGAAGGCCGCCCAAGCCACATCGATCGCGTCGGCGGGCGGCACGAAGTCGGTCACGGCCTCCCAGGCGTGCGACGGGACGTCCGGGACGGAGGAGGCGTCATCGGCCGCGTCCGCCAGATAGTCGAAGGCGACGTAGTGGTCGTCCGCGGCGGGCATGAGCAGGCTGCTGGTCGCGTGCAGCGGCTCCGTCGCCCACTCCAGTGCCTCTTCCCAGGTCTCCAGCCGAAGATGGGAGCGAGTCGGCATGTCCAGGTACGTCTGATGCAGCGCCTGTAGGAACGCGACGGGCAGCGGCAGGTGGTATCCGGCGCGGCGGACGTCGACCGCCGCGGTGACCAGGGCGGCCGCGCGCGGCCTGCCCTCCGGCCACGAACCCCAGGCGTCCTGCCATTCCTTGAACAACTCCGGACCGGCCGCCAGGTACTGCGCCACCCCGAAGTGATCGGCCTGTTCCAGCGCCCTCGCGATCCGACGATCGTCGGCTCTGTCCGCCGCGCCCTGCCGCTCCTTGGACGACCACAGACGGTCGATTCGTACCTCTCGGGCCAGGTTCAGCACTTCGCCGGCCCGCCTGAGCGAATGCTGCTGGTCGTCTCCCGCGCGACGCGCGAATCGTGGGCTGTAACGGGCCCGTTCGTGCGAGCGCATCGTCGCCAGCACGACCCGGTGCCCCTTCGGCGCGGCCAGCAGTGAGCTGACCATCTCGACCGTCAACCCGTTCGCGCCCAGGTACAGCTCCAGGTCGTCGAGCCACAGCACGCTCTTGTCATGCCGCGCCGCCGCGTCCAGCGCGCCCGCCAGTTCGTCCCGCGACAGGGGACGGACGAAGACGTGATCGGGCAGGCACGCGCGCATCGCTTCGAAGGCCGCTCTCGTCTTGCCGGCAGTCGACTCACCGACCACCAACACGAACCCGCCGGACCGCAGCGCGTCCTCCAGGTCATCACTGCGGTCCCGCCGGACGAACGGCGGGCAGTTGTCGACCTCTCCGGTCTCCGTCACGAGGGCGAATGCGGGATGGACGCCCACGGCCAGCGGATCGTCCAGTTCCCGGACGCGCCGCACCGCGCCCCGGCGCACGCGCGGCGCTTCGAGCGACGACCGGCGGTCGATCGAGCGCTCCGCTCGGACGGTCAGCATCCCCGCCAGCCCGCTGGCCACAGCCACCATCGCCGACCCGGCCAGCGCGGGCAAGGACGAGGCCAGCAGCGACCCGAAGGCCCCGACCGCCGCCGCGACCATCAGCAGCCACCAGCCGTGCATGCGCCGCCACGCGTTCCACAGCCGCATCGAGCCGCCACCCTTCACAGAGCCCGGTCCCGGTCACCGCGATCGTAAGGGATACCGACCCAATGTGACCGTGAGAAGGGGCCCGCACCTTCTTCCTGAATTCGGCTCTTCGTGGACGCTCTCGGACGTGATCTCGCTTCAACTGATCATTTCTGTGGAAAGCGCTGACTCCAGCCGAATCAGTGGTCTCTGTCGCATCGAGTTGGCGGCTCGGGCTTCGGTCGGATTTAAGGATGGCTGATTTATCACCGTGGCCGACGCGCTCTTGGACGACCAGAGGAACCTCGCTCACGCGCAGCGGAGTCCGGCTGGAGGACCAGGGCTCGATGACGGGTCCACCGTGATCGGCAGGCGGCTCGCTGGACGAGCGCACGCGCGACGGCTGGTATTACTGGGGCATGCAGGAAGAGACGGCACGCTCCGCGATCGACACGTTCATCGCCGCGTTCAACGCCTCGGCCGACAGCTATGTGACCGACCTGCTCTCCCAGGCCCTGACCTCGGACGTGGTCTTCTGGGGGCCGTTGGGGCGCAGCGAAGGAATCGCGGCGGTCGAGCGGTTCGTGCTGGACATCCGGCGCCACCCGGCGGGGCCCGGCACGATGGCGCGCTGCTCGGCGGTGGACATGCCTGACGAGTGGGCCCGGTACCAGTGGGTCTTCACCACGCCGGATGGAGGCCCCCGCCTGACGGGAACGGATGTCGTCCATCTGCGGCGGAGCCTCATCGACCAGGTCATCGTCTTTGCGGGGGAGATCGAGCCGTCCGCCTCCTGAGCCGTCCTTCTGTCGCTTTCCTTCCCGTGAAGTTGCCACCCGGCCGCTTGATCAAGACGGACTCCTCTTTCGGTTCGCGTACTGGAAGCGGCTGCGGGCGTGCTCAGTAGGTGATGTAGATGTGGGAGACCCGCAGCGCGTTCCAGGCGCGGAACAGCGGGGTGAAGGCGTTGTTCCCGATGGGTACCTGGCAGTGCCCTCCTCCCGAGCCGCACTTGACCCAGTAGGCCTGGCCTCGGGTGTTGTACGTCCTGACCTGGAGGGCTGCGTAGGAGTCGGTCGCGGTCCAGCGGAAGCTGTGCCATGCGCCGGGTCTGCCGAGGAGCGCGCACGTGCCCCGCGCGTAGGTCCATCGCGCCGGGGTGGCGGGGAGGTTGGCTCCGCAGCCTTTTAGCGCGGCCGGCGCTTCGGCCTTGGTCCCGGTGGTGGCCGAGGCGGCGTTACTGGTAGCGAGCGCTCCGGTGGCCGTCAGAGCCAGAGCGGACGCCAAGGCGGTGGCCTTCTGCGTGGTCGATGACATCTCATTCCTCCCGAACAGATTCCGACACGAGCCGAAGCCATCGAAAGCGTACGGTGAACGGGCCGTCACATTAAGCAGCCGTCTTGTGGCTCTGGCCCGTGGGTCACAGCTGTCAGGCCGCGGGAGTCACACCGGCAAGCGCAGCTGTTCGGGCTGTGGCTGGGCTGGCAGCAGCACGCGCGCGAGCTGGCGACGCGGGTGGCGGTCCGGGAGCACGACGAGGTGCAGGACGATCAGATCCGTGCGGCCCGTAGCCGTGCCGCGAGCGCGTTCGCTCCTCTGATGGCGAGCGCCACGCTGGTCAGGGTGGGGTTGCACGCGTTGGCGGTGGGGATCAGGCCATTGCCGGCGAGAACCAGGCCCTCCACGCCCCAGGGGCGGGAGTGCGAGTCGCAGACGCTTGTGCCGTCGTTGGCCGGCCCCATGCGGAATGTGCCCATGTAATGCAGTGAACTTCCCGCCGGCATCACGCGGGGCATCCCCGGTAGGAAGTCGCCGAATAGTGCTGCGACCTTGGTAAGGACGGATCGCGCCCGGTCCAGTTCCGCTTCCTCTCGCTCGGTGAGCTCGTAGGCGATTCGGATGCCGGGCAGACCGGTGTCGTCAGGCGCGTCCTCGTCGAAGGTGACGCGGTCGGATGGTCGCGGCCATTTGCGGACGCCCCAGCCCATGCCGATGTAGCCGCCCGGGTTGTCTGCCTGCGGGTGGCCGGGCGGGAGCGGAACCAGGCAGATCGGGCTGAACATCAGCTGGGCGTGGAACGGGTGCCGGGTGTCGCTGTATCCGAGGTTGACGGCCGCGGTGATCGGGTCGGCGGGCCGGGCCGGTGATTTGGGCAGTGTCCCGGGGCGTACCGCGACGACGCCGAAGAGCAGCGGGTGCTCGGTGAGGTGGCGGCCCAGCGCGGCCGGCCGGATGCCGGAGACCCAGAGCAGTTGCGGGGTGCGGAGCGCGTCGGCGGCGACCACCACGGCGTCCGCCTCGAACGGCTGTACAGTCCCGGTGGCCAGGTCGCGCAGCACCGCGCCGGTCACCCGGTCGCCCGATACCAGCAGCCGGGTGCACAGCGTCTGCGGCCGCAGGGAGAGCCGGTCGGGGAGCCCGAGCACCACATCGGTGCCGCTCCACCGCAGCGTGCCATCGGGGCGCGGGTCGGCCGCGATCGGCAGCCGTCGCACCGGGACGTCCGGGAACCCGTCCGCGAGCAGTTCGAGCATGGTGTCGGCCTGCGAAGACTCGCTGAAGGCGGAGTCGGTGGTGTGCAGCAGCCGTTCGGCGCCGGCGACGTGTTCCTCCCATTCGGCCGGGTCGATGAAGCCGATGCGTTCGGTGCCGGTCGGACGGGGGGTGGCGCAGGTCCAGTGCGCGCCCTGCCCGCCCACGCAGGTGGAGACGGCGGCGGCGAGCATGCCGCCGGAGCCGGTCGCCGGGCGCCCGATGAGGTGCGTTCCGTGCCGCGCGGTGACGGTCCCTTCGGCGACACTGCCACCTGGTATGCCGGTCACACCGGCCATGGCTGCGCGCCCTTGCGAGGCATCGCGCGCGGCCGCCTGCAAAGCGGGATCGGCAATGTTCTTGACGTTCATGCCGGGCGGGTCGGTCAGGATCGGCCCGGCGTCCACCATCGTCACCTGGACGGACGGCAGCGCTTCGAGCAGCAGCCGGGCATAGGTGGCGCCGGTGGGTCCGCTGCCCACGATGAGGACTCTGGTCATGGCTTCGTCTCCTCGGCGCGGAGCCGGGCCTGCAGCGACCGGGCGCTCAGGACACCGAACGCGACGGCGGTCAAGGTCGGGTTGCAGGCCGTGGCGGTGGGGATGACGTTGTTGCCGCCGACGTAGAGGTTGTCGGTGCCCCAGACCCGCCCGGTGGCGTCGCAGACGCTGGTCCCGTCGTCGGCCGGACCCATCCGCGTGGTGCCCTGGTAGTGCAGGGAGCTGCCCGCGGGCATCACGAACGGGGCGTCCAGCGGGCGGCCGAGCGCGGCCGCGGCCGCGCTGATCTCGGCCTTGGCCGCCGCGATGGCGGCGTGGTCGGCATCGGTGAGGCGGTACTCGATGCGGATCGCCGGCATGCCGTGCTCATCGAGCTCGCCGTCGTCGAACCACACGCGGTCGTCGGGGGAGAGCTGCTTGCGGCAGAACCAGCCGAGCCCGACGACCTGCCCCGGCCGGACGGTGGTGCCCGGGTCGAGGGGCACGGGTGAGGCGTCCAGCTGCATGACCTGTCCGTGGAACGGCCGGTCGGCGGCATAGGGCACCCAGGAGACGCCCGACAGAGGGACGATCGCCGTGCCGGCCGGCGACGCGTCGGGAACGCCGGCTTCGTCCAGCAGCGCGGCAGCCATGATCTGCGGCTGGTCGTTGAGGTAGCGGCCCAGCGCCTCGGGACGGACGCCGGAGACCCACAGCAGCCGCGGGGTGCGCAGGGCGTCGCCCGCTACGACGACCGCGCGCGCCGCGACCCGCTGGACGGCGCCGGTAGTGGTGTCGACGACCTCGACGCCGGTGACGCGGCGGTCGTCCTCGACCAGCACTCGCCGGGCCAGCGTGCCGGGGCGCAGCGTCACTCCGGGCCGCCGCCAGAGGTCTCCGGCGATGGCGGCGGGGCCGGTCCAGTGCGGCGATCCGTCGGCGCCGACGGTGACGGCCATCGGCATCGGCCCGACCGGGCGCCGGCCTGGCCGGTCGAACCGTTCGCCGAGCCGCTTCTGCACCGTCGGGGTCAGCGGTGCGCGGTCGAAGGCGTGCGTGGTGACGTGCAGGAGCTCTTCGGCGCGGGCGAGGGCGGCGCCGAACGCGGCTGGGTCGACGAAATCGGGGATCTCGTCGTCTCCGGGACGCGGGCACGCGCAGGTCCAGTGCGCGCCCATTCCGCCGACGTTCGTGGAGACGGCCGCGTTCGGCATGGCGGGCGTGCCGACCAGGGTGGTGCCGGGACGCGCCGGGGTCGCGCCCGGCGCGGTCCGGTCCCCGGTCACCGCGGCCACCGCCGCCGTGCGGGACGGGACGTCCGCGATGTTCTTGACGTGCCCGCCGGGCTCGGGTCCGAGCACGGGCCCGGCCTCCAGCACCAGCAGCCGCAACGCCGGATCCAGGTCCGCGAGTTCCCGCGCGATGGCGGTGCCGACGGGCCCCGAGCCGACGATCACGACGTCGTACCCGGTCATCGGGCCTCCAGGATGGTCTTGCACATCCGCTGGTGGGCGGCGACCTGGTCGAAGGCGTCGTGGCGGGCGGTGTAGGCGTGGGCCTCGTACTCGCTGGAGATGAAGCCGGTGTACTTCTGCTCGCGCAGCACGGCGAGCACGGCCGGGTAGTCGATCGACGGGTCCTGGCCGTCGGTGACGCCATAGAACTTGCCGTGCACGTGGACGACGTGCGGGAAGAAGTCGGCCCATCGGGCCGGGTCCATCCGGCCGTGCATGGTGAGCAGCATCTTCAGGTTCCCGATCTGGTCGGGCGGTGCGCCGAGCGCGGCCGCGCGGGCTTCGAGGTCGCCGAACTTGGCGAAGGCCGGTCCCGGTTCGTCCCACACCCGCATGGCGAGTTCGGTGAGCGCCGGCGCGATTCCGGCCGCCCGGTGCGCGTCGATCACCGCTTCGGGGACGGCGCGCATGCTCGCGCTGAAGTCCGGGATGAAGCCGAGCCATTCGGTGTCGAGCCGGGTGAAGAGCTCCTTGAGAGCGGCGACGGGCGGCGCGTCCAGGGTGAGCGGGCTGTGGATCTCCACGCCGATCCGGACCCGCAGCTCCTCCGCCAGCGGCAGCAGCCGGGTGAGGACGGCCGGCCCGCACTCGGCGCCGACCCGGACCGCCGGGAAGCCCAGCGCGGCTGCGCCGCGCAGCTGGACGGCGAGGTAGTCGTACGCCTCGTCGTCGCTGAGCAGCGCGCCGGGCCGGAGCGCGAGGTCGAGGTTGATCGCCAGACAGGACGGGACGAGACCGCTGTCGTCGAGGACGCCCCGGACCGTGCGGACGAGCGCCGCGTCGGGGCGGGGCCATCCGCGCAGGCTCTGAAAGGCGACCATCTCCAGGCCAGGGCCGAGCCCGCGGGAGGCGACCTCGCGGACCAGCGTGGCCAGGTCCGTGCCCGGCCGGCGCTGCTCCAGCGTGAGGCTGAACAAGGTGATGCCGAGGCGGGGGAGGCCCGGTGCTGTGTCGGTCACGGTCGCCTCGCGGTGAGGGTGCGGACGGTGCGGCTGCTGGACAGCAGCGGCCGCCGGTCGGGTCCGGTGAGGATGTAGGGGATGGACAGGGCGAGGTCGAGCGCGATGCGGTGCTCGCCGGCCGTGCCGGGGACGTGCAGGATCAGCGGGTCGGTGGTGAACCAGTACTCCCCGGCGAGGCCGGCGAGCTCGTCGCGGGTGCGGCGGACGCCGTTGACCGTGACGTCCGGGACGGCCGGAGCGCCGTCCACGGTCACGTCGAGGCGGACCACGCACGACAGCGGCAGCGCGCGGTACCAGTGCGTGTGGACGGCGACGTCGAGGCCGTCCGGGGTGGCGGTGAGCGCGTCGTCGCGCAGCACCTGGTCGTCGAGGGGACCCATCAGCGTCCTTTCCGCCGGTCGCCGGGGAGGAGGGGAACCGGGCGGCTCATTCCGCGGCCTCCTGGAGCGCGCGGAGCAGGGCGTGCTGGCGGCGGACCTGGTCGCGCCCGCGGTAGGGCTCGCGCCTGCCCTCGTACTCGCTGGACAGCCAGCCGCTCCAGCCGTGCCGCAGCAGCGTGCCGACGATCGGCGACCAGGGGACGTGCAGGTCGGTGAGGGTGTCGTCGATCTCGAAGAACTTGGCCTGGATGAAGTGGACGTGCGGCAGGACCTCGACCAGGTCGTCCATCGGCACGGCCAGCGGCTCGAGGAAGGCGGGGCGCTTCTCGCCCTCGATGCCCTCGTGCCCGTCGTCGACCGGCGCGGTCTGGAAGACGCCGGTGTCGATGAGCAGCTTGACGTGGCCGGTGCCGGTGCGCTGGATGAAGTCGAGGTACCCCTGGGTCACCGGGTGCCGGATCGGCGTCGGGCTGTGGATCTCCGGGCAGATCACGATGTCCAGCTCGTGGGCCAGGTCGAGGCTGCGTTCGACCGCCTCCTCCCAGACGGGGTGCGGGTCCAGCTCGGCGGAGACGACGCCGAACTTGGGGCGGATCGAGGTGAAGCCGAGCCGTGCGGCGAGCCGCAGGTCCAGCTGGAGCTGCTCGGCCGCCTCGGCGGCGGTCAGGTCGCGGTCGCGCCACATCGCGGTGTCGACCCACGAGCCGTAGTTGGTCGCGGTGAGCCCGTGCTCGGCGAGCAGGGCGTGCCAGCGGTCGGTCCATCCGGCGGACGGCGACGGGTAGCCCGGGATGTTGCCCTCGCCGAGGATCTCGATGCCGGTGGCGCCGAGGTCGGCGATGTCGGCCATCGCGTCCTCCAGCGTCATCGAGGTGTACATGTCGCCGGAGTAGCTGTAGAGCGAGACGCCGTAGCGCAGGCCGCCGGACGGGACCTCCGGCACGATCACCCGCTTCGCGGCGGATCTGAACACCGAGCGGGAGACGAACGGAGGGAAGTACGGCCGGCGCAGGTACACGGCGACCTCGACGTCGTGCACGCCGGGCGCGAGCCCGTCCGGGTCCGGCACGGTGACGGTCGCGGCCTCGTCGAGCTGCCAGCGCACGCCGGTGCTCGCGCGCAGCTCGTCGAGGGTGAAGGTGCGGCCCTGCAGGGTGATCCGGGTCCGGTTCTCCTCCCATTTCCGCCCGTCCACCACCACCTCCACGCCGTCGAGGAGGCTGCCCGCCACGCCGCGGTAGTTGGGGTTGCGCAGGCGCAGCTCGAAGCCGCCCGGCACGTTGCGGAAGCCGCGGTTCTGGATGATGTCGCGGTCGAGCACGGTCAGTCCTTCTCCTTTTCGACGGTCACGGAGAGATAGGAGCGTTCGATGTCGGCACGGTCGCGGCGCAGCTCCTCGCCGGTGCCGGCCAGGGCCACCCGTCCGCGCTGCAGGACGTAGCCGCGGTCGGCGACGTCCAGCACCAGGCGGACCTGCTGCTCGACGAGCAGCACCGCGCACCCGGCGCAGGCCAGCTCGCGCACCGCGGCCAGCAGCCGGTGCACGACGATCGGCGCCAGGCCGAGCGACAGCTCGTCGGCGAGCAGCAGTTTCGGCCGCGCGGCGAGCACCCGTCCGAGGCCCAGCATCTGCTGCTCGCCTCCGGACAGCAGTCCCGCGGGCCGGTCGAGCAGCCGCTCCAGCTCGGGGAAGGCGGCGAGCGCGAGGTCCATCGGGCCGCGGCCGAGGCGCAGGTTCTCCCGGGCGGTGAGGGAGCGGAAGACCGACCGGTCGTCGGTGAGCAGCGCGAGGCCGCGCGACGCGCGGGCGCGCAGGTCCTCGCGGGGGTCGGCGGCGCTCAGGACCTCGAGGTCCCCGCCGAGCGGGCGCAGTGCCCCGGCGGCGGTGAGCAGGGCCGTGGTCTTTCCGGCGCCGTTCGCGCCCATCAGCGCCACGATCTCCCCGGGGCGGACCTCCAGGTCGAGGTCGTGCACGACGGCGACCTCGCCGTATCCGGCGGACAGGCCGGCGGTGCGCAGGGCCGCGGTCATGACTGCTCCTTCGCGGGCGTGGTCGCGGTGGTGAGCGCCGGCTGCGCTCCGCCGAGGTAGGCCTCGACGACGCGCGGGTCGGCGAGCACCTCGTCCGGTGTGCCGGCGGCGATCCGCTCGCCGAAGTCGAGGGCGATGGCGCGGTCCGAGACGCGGCGCACCAACTCGACGTCGTGCTCGACGAGCAGGACCGCGATGCCCCGGTCGTCGGCCAGATGCCGGATGAGGTCGCCGACCTCGGTGCGCTCGACCTCGGAGAGGCCGGCGGCGGGTTCGTCGAGCATCAGGACCTTCGGCGCGGCGGCGGCGGCGCGGGCGATCGCGACCAGGTGGCGGGTGCCGTAGGCCAGCTCGGTGGGGAGCCGGTGCAGGTGCTCGGCGAGCCGGAAGGTGTCGATGGCCGCGACGGTCGCCGGGGTGATCCGCCCGCGCCCCGGCCGGACCAGGTCGATCAGGTAGGAGGCGGCGTCGGTCGGGTCGCCGGCGCAGCGCAGGTTGTCCAGCACCGTCATGTCCTCCAGCAGCTCCAGCGACTGGAAGGAGCGGGTCAGGCCGGCGCGGGTGCGGCGGAACGCCGGCAGCCCGGAGATGCGTCGGCCGTCCAGGCTCACGGTGCCGGACGCGGGGACGAACCCGGAGAGGGCGTCCATCAGCGTGGTCTTGCCGGCGCCGTTCGGCCCGATGACCGCGACGACCTCGCCCGGCCGGATGTCCAGGGACACCCCGTCCACGGCGACGACGCTGCCGAAGCGCACGGTCACGTCGCGCGCCTCCAGCGTGCCGCCCGGCGAGTGGCCGGTCGTCCGCCGGGCCGCCGCGATCTGCGCGTCGATCGCCGCGGCGTGCCGCCGGGCGAGAGGGCGCGGCAGCCGGGCGCGCAGTGCCCGCAGGCGCGGCTCGCCCTTGCGCTTGGGGTGGGCGATCACGTCGGCGATGCCGTTCGGCTGGACGATCACCTGGATGATCAGCCCGATGCCGAGGACCAGCACGAGGTACTGGGCGATGTCGAACAGCCAGGTGTTGGCGACGGCGGTGGCCAGGCCGCCGTTCTGGCCGATGCCGCCCAGCAGCGCCCCGGGGGCGTAGCCGATGCCGCCGATCACCGCCTGGATCAGGCCGTTGATGGAGGTCAGCGGGTCGTAGGAGGCGAAGGTGAGGGTCGGGTTGCGGAACGCGCCGAGCACGCCGCCGATCCCGGCGACCACGCCGGCCAGCACGAACGCGTACAGCTTGGTGGACGCCACGTCCACGCCGAGGGCCGCCGCGGCGCGCTCGTTGGTGCGCACCGCGAGCATCCGGCGGCCGACCCGGCCGCGGCGCACGTTCGCGACGAGCAGCGCCAGCAGGACGAACACCAGCCCGCACAGGATCGCGTAGCGGGCCGGGTAGACGATCGAGTCGACGTCGATGCCGAACACCGACTGGAAACCGACCTGCAGGCCGCCGGCGCCGCCGTTGAGGTCGCTGTTGCGCAGGATCACCGCGTTGATCGCCACGCCGAAGCCGAGGGTGGCGATGGCCAGGCTGACGCCGCGGGCGCGCAGCGCGGGCAGGCCGACGGCGAGCGCGACCGGGATCGCCGCGAGGCCGCCCGCCGCGATCGCCAGCGGGAACGGGATGCCGGTGGCGGCCAGCAGCCGTCCGGCGACGATGGCGCCGACCCCGGCGATCGGCACCTGCGCGAGCGAGAGCTGGCCCGCGTAGCCGGTGACGACCACCTGCGACAGCAGGATGATCGAGGTGACCAGCGTGACCGTCAGGCCGTCCAGGAGTTGGACGCCGAGCAGGGTCTGCGCGGCGACGCCGGCCAGGACGGTCGCGACGACCAGCCGGACAGGGCGCACCCGGCCGCTGCCGACCCGGGGCAGCCGCTCGTTGAGGTGGCTGCGCAGCGGGAGCGTGCGGCCCATCAGCATCAGCACCGCGATGATCACCAGGAACGGCACCGCGTCGCCGACGCCGGGCAGGTCGATGTAGTGCGCGCACAGCGCCTGCAGAACGCCGAGCGTGATGCCGCCGAGCAGGGTGAGCGGGAACGAGCGCAGGCCGCCCAGGATGGCGCTGGCCAGGGTGGGGATGATCAGCAGCGCGAAGCTGTTGGGCTGCAGCTGCAGGCTCGGCGCGAGGGCGATCCCGGCCACCCCGGCGAGGGCTCCGCCGAGCGCCCAGTTGACGGCGCGCAGCCGCCCGACCCGCCAGCCGAGCGCGGCCAGCGACCGCGGGCTCTCCGCGACCGCCGAGGTGGCGAGGCCGAAGCGGGTGCGCTTGAACACCGCCCACAGGGCGGCGGTCAGCGCGGCCGAGAAGACGAAGAGGATGAGCTGGTCGGCGCCGACCGAGACCGGCCCGGCGTGGACAGACCGGGTCGGAAGGTACGGCTGCGGGATCTTCAGGGCGCTGCCGTAGACCAGCACGACGCCCTGCTGCAGGACGACGAACACGCCCAGCGTGGCGATCACCCGGGTCAGCGTGGAGGTGTCGGCGAGCGGGCGGATGACCAGCACGTACACCAGCCAGCCGAGCACCGCGGACGCGAGTACCCCGGCGGGGATGGCGAGCGGGTGCCCGAGCCCGGCGGTGTCGGCGACGGAGTACATCACGTAGCCGCCGGCCATCGCGACCGCGCCGTGGGCGAAGTTGATGACGCCCGAGCTGCGGAAGACGGCGACGACGCCCATCGCGCTGATGGCGTAGATGCCGCCGGTCGCGCAGCCGAGGACGAACAACTGCAGGAACAGATTCATGGGGTGGCCTCACTCAGGTGCGCCGGGGCCGGCCGGGGGCCGCCCCCGCCGGATCACAAGACGTTACCACCCAGGTGGGTGGGAGTCTCGGGGCCGCGGCTGGTCCACAGGCCGACCGTGTCTACACCCGACCAGACCCTGAGGTTTAAAAAACGCGGG